>CAZVZI010000143.1:0-5224 GCA_964631455.1 uncultured Thermodesulfobacteriota bacterium
CTGTGCCGATAAGGTTTATGCCCTTTTTTTTAGCCCAGACAGCAAGCGTGTCAACATTCATCTCAGGGCTTGTGCTTCTGGAATATTGGGAATGTATGTGGAGGTCTGCTATGATGCGCATGAAATTATTTACACCTTCTCCCCAACCCTTTCCCCAAGCAGCCCCGTGGGCCTGAATATCAAAACAAGTATCAATATCAGAAACGCAAACACATCTTTGTATTCTCCGGATATATAGCCGGCGCCCAGGCCTTCCACAAGACCGAGCAAAAGCCCGCCGAGCACGGCGCCGGGGATGTTGCCGATGCCGCCGAGCACCGCTGCGGTGAATGCATTGATACCCGCGCTATAACCGATAAAGAAATTCACAGAGCCATAATACATGGCAACCATTACGCCTGCGGCTGCGGCAAGGATTGAACCTATTATGAATGTCCCTGCTATGACGTTATCCACATTTATACCCACAAGGCTTGCCATCCTGCTGTCCTGGCTGGTTGCACGCATGGCCTTGCCCATCCTTGTCTTTTTTATAAAAAGGTGGAGGATTGCCATTAAAGCAAGTGATGTTAAAAGAATAAAAATTTGCAGATAGCTTATGCTTGCACCTGCTATCTCCAATCCTGTTGAAGGAATGATGTGCGGAAAAACCTTGTCAACCGTGCCTTGCGTGAGCATTACATAATTTTGAAGAAATATGGACATGCCGATTGCCGAGATTAAGGGTGAAAGCCTGTGGGCATGACGGAGCGGCCTGTATGCGATCCTTTCCATAGTCAGGCCATAAGCTCCGCAAAAAAGGCCGGAAATGATAAAAACCAATAATATGGCTAAGGGAAGGTTTGCAGAAGTAATGCCTGCTGAGGTCAGAACGCCCAACGTAATTATGGCCATGTATGCGCCAATCATATAAATCTCGCCGTGGGCAAAGTTTATAAGCTGCAATATGCCGTAGACCATGGTGTAACCCAAAGCAATCAGGGCATAGACGCTGCCGAGGGTGAGGCCGTTTATGAGTTGCTGAAGAAACATACTTTATTCCGGTTTCCAATATTCCTTAAACTCCCCATCCTTCGTAACCCAGACAATATACGGAGCTTTCAGCACATCTCCTTTTTTGTCAAACTGGACTTTGCCGAGCGCGCCATCGTATGCAAGATTATGGATTGCCTCACTTATGTTTTTGCCATCTGTTGAACCCGCCTTGCTAATGCCTGTCAATAGGATATTTGCAGCGTCATAGGCATAGATGGAATATGGCCCATGCTCGCCGTATTTCGCATGGTATTTATCAAGAAACGTCTTTGCTGTTGGAATATTTAAAGGGTCAGGGCTAAATGTAAGATATGTGCCTTCTGCATTTTCCTTGCCTGCAATCTTTATAAACTCCTTGTCAATGGTTCCGTCGCCGCTCATAAACGGCGCCTTAATGCCGAGTTCCTTTGCCTGTTTTACCAGAAGCCCTGCCTCAGGATATATGCCGCCGAAATAGATAAGCTCCGGTTTCTTGCTTTTGATGCTTGTCAAAACCGCCCTGAAATCTTTGTCTCCCTGAATTACAACGCCGTAGTAAACAACATCCGCCGCATTGCCAAGAGCCTTTTTAAATTCATCTGCCAGCCCCTGACCGTAGGTTGTCTTGTCGTGGATAATTGCCACCTTTTTAATTTTTAATGACTTTGCGACAAACTCTGCTGCAATCATTCCCTGCTGGTCGTCCCTGCCGCATACCCTGAATACATTTTCAAAACCCCTTTCTGTCAACTGCGGGTTTGTTGACGCAGGCGTTATCATGGGAATATTGCCCCTGTCCCTGTAAACCTCTGATGCCGGGATAGATGCCGAGCTGTTCCAGTGTCCAATAACGCCGGCTGCACCTGAATTTGAAAGTTTGTTGGCAACTGTTACCGCAAGCTTTGGGTCATGCTGGTCGTCTTCAATAAAGAGTTCAATCTTTTTGCCGAGAACACCGCCCTTTTCATTCCATTCAGACACGGCAAGTTCAACGCCGTTTTTCAAATCAGTCCCCATCTTTGCCTGATCCCCTGTCATCGGGCCAGCAACGCCGATTTTTATGGTATCTTCTTTTTTTGCGCAGCCTGAAAAAGAGTGAACAAAGAAAAGTGGATAACAAATAATAAAAACGCAATTTTGAATTTTTTCACCTGGAAATACCTCCAAATTTGTCATTCCCGCATGTCTTAAGCGGGAATCTGGTTTTATTAACACCCTATCCCCGATAGAAACATTCGGGGATGACAGTTATTAAGTTGCGGGGCTATTATTTTCATCCCCCTTTGTGTCTCTTTGAGACATGAGTTTTTTCATGCTTCATGCCTCCTGTTCTTTCTGTTTTCATAAAGACTTCTTTAAAATTTCGGTATTTAACAGCAAACCAACCTATGTTAAATATCTGGTCTATACTATTTACTTGTCAGATGTTGTCCAGCCTCTTTTTTAATAAACTAGGTCTTCTCTTGCCATGAATTACCGCAAGGACTATTATCTTTTCTTCTTCAACAAGATAAATGATTTTGTATGGAAACCTTTTGATGAGGTGTTTCCTCGCTCCTTTATACTCTAATGGATGAACTTCCGGATTTCTTTCAATAAACCTCATGCCTGCGTCAACCTGCAAAAGGAAGTCATATCCCAATCCCAGCCTTCTATCTTCATACCAAGAAAATGCCTCTCTCAAGTCATTTTCGGCTTCAGGTCTGATTATAATTTTGTATTTCATCCTTTAGCCGCTATCCTTTTGTAAACATCCTCCCATGGAGAGCCCAAATCAGGATTTCTATGGTAAGCCTCCAATCGTTCATCAATTATTTTTTTATCCTTCTCTGTTAATTCTATTGCCTCATGTTCGGTAGCTATTGTATCCCAGATATCTTCTACAAGTTGAATCCTTTCAGGTATTGACAATGCAAGGGCATCGGTTGCTGTAATCTGTTTCATGGTTTATACCTCCTATAAAAGAAATTGATTGCACAGATTTTGGGAATACGATTACACAGATTAAAAACTACTATTTTGCCTTAATCTGTGTAATCAGTCTTTATAATCGGTGTAATCTTTCATATCATCTCCTTTCAAATTTTGGTTAATTTAATTTCCGTTTTTCTTCTCAAATAAATTGTTGTTGTTTTTCTGCTGGGGGATAATGGTTTTCAGAAATATTTTTTCTGCATACTCAACGACAAAGCTCACCGGGAGCCGGTTTTCTTGGCGATCCTGTGAAGCGGGTTGTTAGGTCATGATGGATCTGAAGAACTTATTATGTCTTCTCCTTTCTTCATGGTATCTATCAACTCCTTCATTGGGTAAGTATCATCTAGTTCATATCGGCTACACGCGTCGTATAATAACCGCCATGCTGCAACATATGCCCTCGCTCTGCGGGAAGGCATCAAGAAAGTAATCAACGTCATACACAATGCGGATAGCCACGCAAGAATTGAAAGTATTTCAGGGTGGTACCCACTAAGGAATTTTGGATTCGAGGCAACTGTAATTGATGCAATAATGCCAGCTATGCTCAAGACATAATGATATACCCACCATCTATGGAACAGCTTATCCCAAACATGCAGTAGATCTGTTATCTTCTTTGGTATCTCTCTACTTGTCTGCATTGTCGTTACCCCTGAATGTTTTTTCCTTAGTCATTTTATATACAAACCTAACATCCTTTTTTACACCTATCCCACGCTTATCAAAATCATATAGGGCTGTGTAAGCGACTTGCGGCGCTTTGCAAGGCACATGACAGTAAAGCGGCGTCAATATGGCACGGCTTGTTGGGAGGCAATGTTTTTAAATTGTCTTTTCAAGACGTTCCGCGACCCAGACCTTGATGATGGATTGCCGAGGCACACCCAAACGGCTGGCTTCTTTATCCAATAAGTTAATCATCCATAAAGGGAAGTCAACATTTACCCTTTTCTGTTCCCGCTCCGGTCTTCTCGCCTTAGATACATCAAGGTATTTGGAGACATCCTTTCCTTCATCAAATTTTTTGTCAAATTCACGAGCCTTCATATAATTCAACCTCCTCTTTTCTTGACCGTCGCACCGAGATAATCCTTATATTTTCTCTCCTGTAAGTAATAACCGCTGACCAGTGCTTTCCTGAAATCTTCCCAATTGCCAAAAATCTCGATTCATCGCTGGTTTTTACGGGAATTTCTATTAAATCAGGATCATCCCACATTGCCTGGGCTTCATAGAAGTCAATCCCATGTTTTACTTTATTGCCCTGGCTCTTCTTGGTGTCGAACTCAAATTCCATGTATAAAAATTATACCTATAATATACCTATTGTCAATCAAATATTCATTGCTAATTCCAATGGCGAAGCTAATCGGATACCCCGGTTTATGCCTTACAATCCCTTTCCTATTATATCGTCCCTCTTTGCCAGCATCTTCATTGCCTTGTGTTTTCTGTGTTTAACAACCCATTTTTTTGTAATAAAGTACGATGACGCAGAAAATGCGGCAGAGACTATTAAGTTGCCGATTAAAAATACCACATATGCCCAGCCGATGCCATTCAAAAACTGATGGTTTTTTATGCTGGACATGACAAGTGCTCTGTCCTCCCAGAAGATAACGGAACCAACTGCGGCTGATATTGTCCAGAAGATCGGCGTTGTAAGCGGATTCATTATGAAACTTCCCAAAACAGCCGCCGCCCTGTTTGCCTTTAAAATATAAGCGGCTACTATGGCAAACAATATGCCCAGACCAAAGGTTGGGAATATTCCCATAAATACGCCGATAGCAACGCCTCTTGCGATTTTGTCAGGCGGGTCGTCAATGCGGACGATTTTATAATAATGGAGTTTAATCCACCGTTTAATCCTTGTAATCCTGTCGTGGGTTTTTTTGTTGTTTGCCATTGTTATATCGCTTCCTGATTTATAATCTTTGTGGTATAAGCCTTTGCCTTTTTTACGGCATCGTAAACTTTAAGCCCTTTTGCCATGCCTGCTGCAATTGCAGATGATAAAATACAGCCTGTTCCATGAACATCCTTGTTTATCATCTTTGCTTCAAATGTTTTAAAGTTTCTACCATCATACAATATATCAACCGCCTTTTTACTGTTCACTGTTAACTGTTCACTGTTAACTGCTTTCAGATGCCCGCCTTTTACCAGAACAAACTTTGCCCCAAGTTTTTTAATCCTTACTGCCGCCATCTTCATTTGTTCCAAACTG
>CAZVZI010000144.1:0-5215 GCA_964631455.1 uncultured Thermodesulfobacteriota bacterium
TAGACCTGCATCAGAGCTTACCGCAACATCGGGCGACAGTGATGATACTGATGGCACTACCTACCCCGGCGCCCCTGAAATCTGTGATGGAAAGGACAATAATCAGAATGGACAAATTGATGAAACCTGCTGTAATGTAAGTGTGAGTGTGTCTCCAAATGCTGTGTGGCCGAGCAATGCGGGAAGCAGCCAAACCACATCAACAATCACCGTGTCTTTAACCAGCCTAGCGCCTCCAGAGGGATGCACGGTAAATCTGAGCATAGAGCCTGTAGCAAACTCTGGAGGGCACAGCAATCATGGCGGCACAAGGCCAAAAGGGACTATAACTGACAGCAGCGGCAATGTAATAAGCAGCGTTAACTTGAGTAATGCGGAGAACTCTGCAGTGGTAAAATACACAAGCTCAGATGTTTCGGGTGAGGAAAGGATAAAAGCGACTGCAACTGGAGGGAATACAAGTGAAGCAACGATTGCGGTGAGGGTGCCTGGATTAGGTTCAATGGGAGAATCATCCGCATGGAGGCTGACAGGGGATAAACCAATTCATCCAAAGAATCATTACGGGACATATACTGTAATAGGGATTATAGGCAATATGGCTGCGGATTATTATGAGGAGACAGGTATTGCTATAGGGATTAACGATATGAGTCTTGTGTGGGGAGGGTTGTTTGATATAAACAATAACTGGTCAACGCCACACAAATTACATAGAGTGGGAAAGAGTGTGGATGTGGATCATTTGGGGGTAGATGAGAAAAAGTTAAATAGGATTGCTCAAAAATATCAATGTGAGCGTTACGAAATTAATTTGATTCATTATGAATGTCCATGAGATTGGGAGGAAAAGACTATGAATCTAAACAGAAGAATAATTTTATTTTTATTTTTTTGTTTTATTATACTTCTGCCAGTAATCATTGGTGCTGAAACCTATTGGGGTGGTGAGTTACCCAACATAAGTAATACACAACTTAAGGTAGAAGTTACGGTAGTTGGAGATATTTACACCTACTCTTATACTATTATCAGCGATGCTACTAACACAGGAGAAATAGGGACTTTTGATATAGATATTACACAGCCTAAAGGAGGTATTGAATTAAGTGGAGAAGGATTGGTGAACGGACCTGGTTATCTAAGACACACATCTGCTCATATTTTATCTGAACCTACTTCACCAAAGATGATTCCAGTAGGATTTTTCTCTCCTTATGATTGGGTTGCAGGAGTTAATATCCTTGGGCAAGCAGGATGGGGATCAGGTGATAAAAGTATAATATTACCTGGACAAAGTTTAAGTGGGTTTCAGATAACAAGTTATGGGTTGCCAAGTATACGAGATTTTAGGATAGAACCAGAATTAGTCCCCCCTTCTGCCGGAGATACTGAAGAATCTGGAGAACCTGTCAGCCTTGAAGAATATCAAGCAGTTGAAGACAAAGTAGCCTTCACTGGCAAAACCATCGGCCCCACTGCTCCGCCTGCTGATTTCAAGGCAATAGACTTTCTCAACTACATTATCTCCATGAAACACGAGGCCTTTTCTCTGGGCTGGATTGACAACAAAGGCATAGAGCAGAGCCTTGATGCGAAACTTGAAAATGCAAAAAAGAAATTAGAGCAGGGCAATAAGAACGCAGCAAAAAACATCCTCGGGGCATTCATAAACGAAGTAGAGGCACAAAACGGCAAACACCTCACCTCCGAGGCATATGGACTTTTAAAGTATAATGTGGAGTATCTAATCGGAAAACTCTAAAAAAGATTGTCATTCCCGCAACGTCTCCCTGCTTATTGCTTGTGGCGAGGAATATGTGGATGAAGATATTTCCGCATTGCTCCTAAAATCAGCGGAAGAGGCTGTAAGATGCGGTGTTCAGATAGATGTTCGTGAGTATGCAGCAGCATAAATCTTTAGAAATTTTTGGAGGGTTGATTGGAAGAATTTCACAGAATAAAAAGGCTGCCGCCTTACATCTTTAACATAACAACAGAGTTGAAAATGGAGGCGCGCAGGCGGGGCGAGGACATCATTGACTTCGGCATGGGAAATCCTGACCAGCCCACGCCACAGCATGTGGTTGACAAACTCATAGAGGCTACGCAGAATCCGAGGAATCACAGATATTCCGCATCAAAGGGCATCTATAAATTAAGGCTTGCCATAACCGATTGGTACAAAAGGCGGTATGATGTAGACCTCGACCCTGATTCAGAGGCAATTGCAACCATCGGCTCAAAAGAAGGGCTTTCCCATCTTGCCCTTGCAATCATAGGGCCAGGGGATGTGGTTTTTGTGCCGAATCCCACATATTCCATCCACACATATTGCGTGGTTATCGCAGGCGGAGATGTGCGCAGCATTCCGCTTTTGCCGGGCAGGGATTTTTTTGAGGAACTTTTGAATGCGGTTAAACAGACATGGCCCAAACCGAAACTTTTAATACTCAATTTTCCGCACAATCCCACAACCGAGGTTGTGGATTTGGAATTTTTCAAGAAGGTGGTGGATTTTGTAAAAGAGCATAATATCATGGTTGTCCATGATCTGGCTTACGCAGATATTGTGTTTGACGGCTACAAGGCCCCAAGCTTTCTTCAGATCCCCGGCGCAAAGGACATTGGGGTAGAATTCTTTACGCTATCCAAAAGTTATAATATGCCGGGCTGGAGGGTCGGTTTTGCAGTGGGGAATAAAAAGATGATTGCTGCGCTTGCAAGGATAAAAAGCTATATGGATTACGGCATGTTTCAGCCTATCCAGATTGCGGCAATCAGCGCATTGAACGGGCCTCAGGACTGCGTGCAAGAAATATGTGAAACTTACAGAAAGCGGCGGGATGTATTGGTAGAAAGTTTCAACAAGGCAGGCTGGTCCATAGAAAAGCCAAAGGCCACGATGTTCGTATGGGCAAGGATACCGGAGCAGTTCAGAAAGATGGGTTCCCTTGAATTTTCTAAATTTTTATTGAAAGAGGCAAAGGTTGCAGTATCGGCAGGCGTGGGCTTCGGCGAATACGGTGATGAGTATGTAAGGCTTGCTTTGATTGAAAACGAGCATCGTACAAAACAGGCGGCAAAAGGGATAAAGAAGGCATTTGAGAAGGCAGGATAACAAACCATGCAAAAAATAAACATAGGTCTCATAGGTTTCGGCACGGTCGGAACAGGCGTTGTTAAGGTGCTGAAAGAAAATGCAAAGGTCATTCAGGAGAGGCTTGGCGCAGAGATTGTCCTGAAGAAAATTGCGGACAAGGACATCACGCGCGATAGAGGCGTAGGGGCAATTCATGAATTGCCCCTACTTACTACCGATGCCAATGACATCATCAACGACCCGTCCATCAATATCGTGATTGAGCTTGTGGGCGGCATAGAGCCTGCAAAGACCTTCATCATAAAAGCGCTCAACAATAAAAAGCATGTGGTGACGGCAAATAAAGCCCTGCTTTCGCAGCATGGGGAGGAGATTTTCAAGACCGCTGCAAAAAATAATGTGGACATCGGATTTGAGGCAAGCGTGGGCGGCGGCATCCCGATTATCAAGGCGTTGAAGGAAGGGCTTGTTGCGAACAAGATAAACTCCATCTACGGCATCATAAACGGCACGGCAAATTATATCTTGAGCAAGATGACTAACGAAGGCGGCAAGTTCGAGGATGTGCTGAAAAAGGCGCAGGAAAAAGGATATGCCGAGGCAGACCCTACCTACGATGTGGAGGGGATTGACACGGCGCATAAACTGGCTGTTCTCATAAATCTTGCGTATGGCACTTACATTAAACTTTCAGATATTTACACGGAAGGGATCAGCAAGATTACTCCGCTTGACATAAAATTCGCAAAGGAATTCGGCTACAAGATAAAACTTTTGGCCATTGCCAAGGAAGAGGGCGGTAAGATTGAGGCGCGGGTTCATGCCACCATGATACCTGCAACTCACCTTCTGGCAACAGTTGACGGCGTTTATAACGCCATTCATCTGAAAGGCAACGCCGTCGGTTCGGTCATGTTTTACGGCAGGGGCGCAGGCATGATGCCCACAGCCAGCGCGGTTGTGGCGGATGTGGTGGATATATGCAGAAACATAACCAAGAACGCAGCACAGAGGGTTTCGCCGCTTTCCTATACCGAAGAATCGGTCAGGAATATAGAAATCAAACATATAGAAAATCTTGAAATCCCCTATTACCTCAGATTTTCCGTGCTTGACAAGCCGGGGGTCTTGTCTAAAATTTCCGGCGTTCTCGGCAATCACAATATCAGCATCCTTTCCGTTATACAGAAGGATAGAAAGGTTGGCGGCACAGTGCCTATTGTGATTATGACCCATCATGCAAAAGAAAAAGAGCTCATGGCAGCATTAAAAGAGATTGATAAAATGGATGTGGTTCTGGATAAAACCGTATATCTAAGGATAGAAGAATCGCAAGAAACCCCTTGACTTTTCTAATGATTAAAGGTATTTTCTGAAATATTTCAGGAGATTAAATGTCCAAAAAAATTCTTTTAGCCGATGACAGCATCACGATTCAAAAGGTTATTTCCATAACATTTGCCAGTGAAGATTATGACCTTATTATTGTCGGCGACGGCGACACTGCCGTTAGCAAGATAAAAGAGGTGAAACCCGATCTTGTCATAGCTGATATTGCAATGCCCGGTAAAAACGGCTATGAGGTTTGCGAGATTGTCAAAAAAGACCCGGCATTCAGGCATATTCCGGTCCTGCTTTTATCAGGCACATTTGAACCGCTTAATGAAAAAGATGCGCAAAGGGTCAAGGCAGACGGCCATGTGGTCAAGCCTTTTGAGTCGCAGGAGTTGATAGAAAAGGTGAAAAACCTGCTGGCAAAACCGCCCGCGCCGGCCCCTGTTGAAGTTGAGGCTGAAAAAACCGTAACCATAAAGGCTCCTATGCCGACCGATATATGGGAGGTCGGCGATTTTATGGGAGTTGAAGAAACAGGAGCGCCTGCAAAGGCTGCGGCAGTTCCGCCTACTGCAGAAAAAGAGATATGGGGAGTCGACTTTTTTGAAGAACCGGCAAAGGAAGAAACTCAGAAACCAAAGATAGAAGAAGAATTCATAGAACTGGAATTAAAAGAAGAGGAGTTTCAACCGGTAGAACCATTCAAGGCAGCGCCGGAAATTAAACCGCCGGCGCCGCAGCCGCCCCCGGTTCCTAAAGCGCCTCCTATTCCAGTTC
>CAZVZI010000145.1:0-5214 GCA_964631455.1 uncultured Thermodesulfobacteriota bacterium
TATTGTCCTTTTCAGATTGAACAAATACAGCCAAAATTCCAGAGGAAATATGACTCTGATATTCAGAACGAACTCCGTATATGCGAGGAACTTTATTATCACAGCGCATACAATCCGAAATATATTCAGGAGCTGAATACCGCTCTTCAGGAAATAGGCATAAAGGCTAAAGAGACGAGGGAAATTCAGCTTGAATTGAAAATGGATTTTAAAGAGTCTGATTTTTATAAGAACGGGCTTATTTTCCTCAATAAACAGATTAAGTATGACCGCTCCGGCCTTTCTGCTTTGCCAAATACCATTAGAGAGCATATTTTTCATGTGAACTTGTTTTCAGGCGCTGTTGAATCAACGGCAATATTTGATAGTGCTGCATCTTCTTCCAAAAAGACAAAGCAAAGAGATTATATGCTTGAAGACTTCGGCTTTAATGTAATCAAAAAAGCTATCGCAAAACTGGAGTTTTACAGGTTTCACAATCTAAAATCTTTTCTCCCAAATATTAAATCTATTCAAGAGTTCATTTCTTCTGACAATTATCTTAAAAAGATAAGAGTAGAAGTGGAGGGAGAGGAAGGACAGATTGCCTGTCTGCGTGCAACGCACAGGCAGGCCTCATTGACGCCAAATGAAAAGCTGAAAATCACGGTTTCTATTCTTGATAAAATCAGTCAAGGCCTTGAATCCGATAAAGTAGAATATCAGGGAACGCAGGAATTTTCTTCGTATGCCGTTTCAAAGATATTCAAGGACAAAACTTTAAATATTTTTGTGAAAGAAGGAAGCGATCAGGAATATGGGGTTCCTCAAAGTCAAGCATCAAACAATGCCCTCCGATTAGATTTGAGCAGTAAAGAATGGTATGCCTTCAAAGAAAATTATGGGACTTCCGAGGAAAAATACCTTATAAAATTCATTGATAAAACCTATGACGCTTTGAAATTGAAGTGGGATGAAATCTTCCTTGTCCGCAATGAGCGGCATTTCCAGATTTATAACTTTGATGACGGTCAACCGATTGAACCTGACTTTGTTCTATTCCTTAAAAAGAAGGATTCGGATATTTCCCTGCACTATCAAGTGTTCATTGAACCGAAAGGCGAACATTTGCTGAAGTATGACGAATGGAAAGAGAACTTTTTAAAATCATTGAAAAAGAAACATCAAATAAATGTGTTATGGAAATCAAAGAAATACACTGTATGGGGAATGCCTTTCTATAATGAGACGTTAAAGAAAACCGAATTTGAAAATGAATACAGGGCTTCTTTTTTATAGTCACGCTTATGTTACAAGCGCTTATCTATGAGCCAATTTGAACAAACCTTACAACCCCTTGAACCAAAGACCCTTGCGGGAAAGCTCTATCTCGTCAGGTTTAAAACAGATACGGAAAGCCATTTAAAGGTTGATCCGGGAAAATGCAAACCATGTAAAGATAAAGATTGCGTATATATCTGTCCTGCGGATGTTTATAAAATGGATGAAAAAGAAAATATCATCATTTCCTTTGAGGCCTGCCTTGAATGTGGCACATGCAGGATTGCGTGTGAATTTATAGATTGGAGAAATCCAAAGGGTGGCTTTGGGGTATGTTATAGGTATGGATAAGAAAGACATCATCATTGCCAGCGCAGTCAGAACCCCTGTGGGCTATTTTAACACGGCCTTGAGTAATCTTCATGCCGCATACTAAAGTTAGTTTAAAGCATTGCTTTTTCGTTTTATGACAGGTAAGATTGAGGTAATAGTTGTGATGCAGAAAAAGAGGGATTATAAATGAACGCAATCGAAATGTTAAAAAAGTATGATGACATCATAAAGCTAAAATATGGAGTCCGGAGGATAGGTGTTTTTGGCTCGTTTGCACGAGGAGAAGATAAAAAAGAAAGCGATGTTGATATTCTTATAGAATTTAAAGGCGGCTACGAAACCTTTGATAACTACATGGAGCTTAAATTTTTTCTTGAAGGCTTATTCGGCCGAAAAGTAGATTTGGTAACCATTGACGCACTCAGGCCGCAATTAAAACAGGATATTCTGAAAGAAGTCAGCTATGCGTAGAAACTATGTATTATATCTTGAAGATATTCTAACATCCGCAGAGAAAATTCAAAATTATGTTGGCAGTGCCTCCTTTGAAGATCTTATAAAATCTGAAATGAAAATAGATGCTATCGTGAGAAATTTTGAAATAATCGGTGAAGCATCTATAATATCCCTCAGGAAGTAAAGGATAGATATTCCTTTGTCGAATGGAGAAAAATATCTGATTTCAGAAATGTCCTTGCCCACGAATACTTCGGAATAAATTATAAGATTATGTGGGATATAATCAAAAATAAACTTCCAGTCTTACAAAAGCACATCCAAACCATTCTTGAAAAAGAAAAATTGGCATAACACATTGCTTGCATAAGAATTTATCCATGAAAGACATCATTATAGCCGGCGCAGGCAGAACACCCATTGGAAGTTTTAACGGGGCGTTGAGCAGTATCCCTGCTCCACGGCTTGGCAGCATTGTTATTGAAACTGCGATACGGAAGGCCGATATTAAACCGGAAGATGTTGATGAAGTAATTATGGGGGATATCCTGTCTGCCGGTCTTGGCCAGGCCCCTGCGCGGCAAGCTGCTATGGGTGCCGGTTTGCCATATGAAGTAAATTGTCTCACTATTAACAAGGTCTGCGGCTCAGGCTTAAAGGCAGTAATGCTGGCATCGCAGGCAATTGCCTTGGGTGATGCAGAGATAGTTGTTGCAGGCGGCATGGAGAATATGAGCCGCGCCCCGTATCTTCTGGACAAGGCCAGATTCGGCTACAGGATGGGAGACGGCGAGGTTATCGACAGCATGATTAAGGACGGTTTGTGGGATGTGTATAATAATCTCCACATGGGGTCATGCGCCGAGACGGTTGCTGAGAGATATACTATCAGCAGGGAAGAGCAAGACAGATATACGTTGCAGAGCTATCAAAGGACGCTTGAGGCTCAGAAAATTGGATGCTTCAGTGAAGAGATTATTCCAATAACCATCCCTGCCGGTCGTGATAAGTTTGTGAGCGTAACTCAGGATGAGGAGCCGGCACGGCATGATATTTCTAAACTGAAAGGCTTGTTTCCTGTTTTTAAGGAGGGGGGCAGGATAACAGCAGGCAGTTCTTCAAAGATAAGCGACGGTGCAGCAGCAGTTGTTGTAGTGTCTGGAGATAGGGCGAAAGAGCTTAACATAAAGCCTATGGCTAAAATTCTTGCCTATGCATCGCAGGGTGTAGAGCCGGAGATGTTCAGCATTGCGCCTGTCGGCGCTATAAATAAGGTTCTGCATAAGGCAGGACTTACCATAAAAGATATTGACCTCTTTGAGATAAATGAGGCATTTGCGGCATCCATACTTGCGGTGATAAAAGAGCTTGATTTAGATGAGGCAAGGGTAAATGTTCACGGCGGCGCCATTGCACTGGGGCATCCCATAGGCGCAAGCGGCGCAAGGATTTTAACTACCCTTCTCTATGCGATGAAACGAAAAAATGCAAAGAGGGGGATTGCAGCCATTTGTATTGGCGGCGGCGAGGCGGTGGCAATGCTGTTGGAGAGGGTGATATGAATATCAAAACCATCGGCATCATCGGCGCAGGCGTTATGGGTTCCGGCATAAGTCAGGTGATGGCTTTGTCGGGTTTTGAAGTGATTGTGATGGATGTGAAAGACGAGTTTATTCAAAGGGGTCTGGAAAATATCAAGAATGGCCTTTCTAAGATGCTGGAAAAGGGGAAGATAACCTCTGAAGAAAAAGAAAAGACCATTGCAAAAATATGCGCAACTACCAGGCTTGAGGATATGTCAAGGGCTGATTTTGTGATAGAGGCGGCATCAGAGATTGAGGAGTTGAAACTGAATATATTTAAAAAGCTGGATGTTATCTGCCCAAAACATATTATCCTTTCTACAAACACATCTTCCATACCTATCACGCTTATTGCTGCTGCGACAAAGAGGCCAGACAAGGTCATTGGCATGCACTTTATGAATCCTGCGCCTGTTATGAAGCTTGTAGAAATGATAAAAGGTAAAAACACATCTGATGAAACGCTTGCGGTAGTAAAAAATCTTACAGAAAAGATCGGCAAAGTGCCGGTAGAATCCAAAGACCGCCCCGGGTTTATAGTAAACAGAATCCTTATGCCAATGATAAACGAGGCAATGTTTGCATTGTTGGAAGGGGTTGCATCCAAAGAGGATATTGATACTGCAATGGTTCTCGGCACGAATCAGCCGATTGGGCCTCTTTCTCTGGCAGATTTAATCGGCCTTGACACGGTTTGGTCTATTATGGAAAGTATCTATCAGGAAACCAAAGACCAAAAACATCGGCCATGTCCATTGCTTAAAAGATATGTTGATGCAGGAAAACTAGGCAGGAAGGCAGGGGAAGGGTTTTACAGATATGGGTAAAAAAAACATTGCTCATCGGCTTGCTGTATATGCAAATAATTTAAAATACAGCGACCTTCCCGAAGATGTAATCCATGAAGTAAAAAGAAGGGTTATAGATTCCCTTGGTTGTGTGATTGGCGCATTCAATAGCGAGCCTGCCCGAATTGCAAGGGAGATTGCTCAACCGATAGTAGGCAGCTCAACCATAATCGGCACAAATACCAAGACATCTCCAGACATGGCAGCATTTGCCAACGGCGTTGCCATCCGTTATCTGGATTACAATGACACATATCTATCCAAAGAGCCTGCTCATCCGAGCGACAATATATCCGCCTGCCTTGCTGTTGCAGAGGCATTTAATAAAAGCGGAAAGGATTTGATTACAGTAATTGCCCTTGCCTATGAGGTTCAGTGCAGGCTTTGCGATTCAGCATCTTTGAGGGCAAGAGGCTGGGACCATGTTACCTACGGTGCATTTTCCTCCGCCCTTGCAGCGGCAAAACTTATGGATTTGAGCACTGAGAAAACCGCTCATGCACTGGGTCTTGCAGGGGTGGCAAATATTGCGCTCAGGCAGACGAGGGTGGGAGATCTATCTATGTGGAAAGGCTGCGCTTTTGCCAATGCAGCCAGGAATGCGGTATTTGCAGCCAATCTGGCAAGGCTTGGCATGACAGGGCCTGCGCCGATATTTGAAGGCGAAAATGGATTTATGAAACTGGTCTCAGGGCCTTTTGAGCTTGAGAGATTTGGCGGAAAGAAGATGCCTT
>CAZVZI010000146.1:0-3612 GCA_964631455.1 uncultured Thermodesulfobacteriota bacterium
AGGCGGGTTTTTATGTATTGCCCCTTGCCCCCTACCCCTTGCGCCTTGCGCCATTTGTGCAATCGCCTTTGCCTGCAAAAGCGCCTCATCTGCAATCTTTCTTGCCTCTGTCTCAGTCAAAAGCGAGCTTGCAGCAAATCCCCATGAATCTTTATATAAAACCCTTATGCCAAAACCAGTATCCAGATTATCCCAAAGTTTGTCTATCTCCCCATCCCTTGCCATAACGCCCTCTGAAATATTCTCCTCAAAGCGTATATCCGCATATTCAACACCTCTTTTTTTGAGATAAGAGATGGTGTGTTGAAGCACAGCGATAAAGGTATGTTTGGGCAAGGGGGAAAGGGTCATGGGTTGGTTTTTTCTAAGAATCTTATTTCTTATCGTTTTTTGATTACCAAACAATGTTGTATAAGTCAATTTATCTGGTGTCCTTTCCCTCAATCTCTTTAAGGAATTTGGGATAATCTTTTATGAAACTGCCTATGCCTATCGGAAAAAAGTAGAAGAAAAGGACTATATACAATATATAGGAGCTAAATCCAGCCCATGACATAAGACCGATAATAATAGCCATGATGAACATCCTGACGAGATTAAGATAAGGATAAAATACTGCATTGATCCCATATCTCTGGAATGCGGTTTTATATGCGTCTATACGGGATAATGCGCTTGCAAGTATAAATAACCAATAGTTCTGAAGTGATGGAATAAGCAAATCATTGAGAAAATGGATTTCATTTATATGTTTTCCTGGAAGGTGATCAGGATTTAATGGAAAGAGATAGTGCCAAACACTCCCCTGTATATATTGAAATGCAAGAAAATGAATTGAAAAGAATCCGAATAGAAACAGGCTTGTTGGCAAGATTATGATAATGCGGATAAACATATTGTCCAGCAGATATGCCCACCACTTTCCCTCCCGTAAAATCAAACCAATGGCTAAGAGTAAACTTAAAATACAAAACAGAATCATCAATAAGACAATCTTATGTTTTCCAAAAAAACTATAACCGGCAATGATTATAATTATATTTAAGAGTGTTATCCCGATGCCTGTTTCAACCGGGTCATAGTGCCTCGCCTCTTTCCCATGAATAATGGCCATATCTCCCCTCAAAAGTCCGCCAAAGATTGAGGTCAGCATATAGGAATACCCGAGGACAAGGCTTGAAATCCATAGGCCCCACACGAGGTCTTTTGCCGACCACTGCTCATACCATGCCAGAGCAACAGTTCCTGCAAACAAAAACAGGTCCAGTAAAAGGGCATTCTTTTTCATTGTAAACCCATACTTATTTGAAAGTAATTTATGGGCATTTAACTGGCAGGCGTTCCAGCGAGGGAGTGTCGGTTTGCGGGTCTTTTTATTTGATGATGAGGATTTGGTTATTTTACCACCGTCAACCTGTTTATTACACCATTCACCCCCCAAACATACCATGCATCATCTTCTGCGGCATTTTTTGATGTTTCGCTGTGCACAACGCCATCAAGTGTGACTACCCAATTTTTGGTTGAAGCTTTTATATTGCTGTGATTTACCAGTTTGTCCTTTTCCAGCGCAAGCATGACCGCATCTGTTATTTCATCATCTGAATCTTCTTCAGGGGGATTGACCTCAAGGCTGTTTATAACATCTACGCTACCGGGTACCCACCAGGCGAGAACTCCTGCAAGCCGCTTGTGGCTTAATGACGGAGCAGTCCCCTCTATATCAACAATGCCGTTATTTATCTCAATCTCTATTGCAAGGTTGTTAAGAGTCGGTTCTTCAGCAAAGGCATCAGAGAGATGGTTTTTTATCTCCTTATCTCCCATCTTTTTTGCAGGGCTTACCCTTAACCTGTCAACAACCCCTGATGTGCCTGAAATACCCATTGCAATAAGAAGGGCTGCTTTCTTGTGGGCTATTTTGTCAACCACCCCTTCCATTACAATGGCATTATTCTCCAGATTGAGATGAACAGGGTGTTTTACAAGATCAATATGCAGCTCTTTTTCCAGCGATGCCTTGATTGTTTTAACTATTTCTGTCGCATTCATGAGTCCTCCAGTAACCCCCAAAAATGTCACGGTTGTATGTTAAGAGGATAGTAGCAAGAAAACAGGCATGGGTCAATATGAGTCAAATAATTAAGATTGTCTGATAGATGTAATGGAGGAGGGGGTTCATCTCTGAGGCTCTATAATTACCTTTATTGACTCCTTTGCATCGGCAACAAGTTTAAATCCCTTGCCTGCGTCCGCCAGACCCAATCTATGGGTAATCATATCTTCTAAATTCACCCGTTTATTTGCCATGAGTTCTATGGTTGCAGCAATATCCTGTCCGCTTGCAGCATAGGATGTGGTGAGGGTAATCTCATTCCGCCATATATCCCAGAAGGTAATAGGGGTTTTGACATCAGGGTTTGTGGGCGCAAAGAAAAGGGCTGTCCCGCCTCTGTCAATAGATTGCAAACCCTGCTGGATTGCAACTTCCGCTGCCGTGCAGATAATGACAAGGTCTGCCAGAAAGCCTTTATTTATCTCCTTTAACTTTTTCGGCACATCCTCTTTTGCACTGATGATGTCATCTGCGCCAAATCTTTTAGCGGCATTAAGACGGTATTCGCTTATATCTGTTGCGACAATCTTTCCCGCGCCAAGCGCCCTTGCAAGTTGAATATGCAACAGTCCTGAAATTCCGCTGCCAATAACAAGGACTTTTTGTCCTGCCTTAAAATTTGAAAGTCTCAGCCCGCGGAAACAGCACCCCAGAGGTTCTATGAATGTGCCTTCTTCATTAGAAATTTCATCAGGCAATATAAATGCGCCTCTGTCAACATTGATTTTCGGCACACGGATATATTCAGCAAAACCGCCGGGCTCAAAGTTTGTTGTTCGTAAAGTATCACAAACAGAGTGATGACCTATAAGGCAATAGTGGCACGTGTTGCATGGAACATGGTGCGTAACAAAAACCCTGTCCCCTTTTTTAAATTTCTCAACACCCTTCCCAACCTCAACAATCTCTCCGCTAAGTTCATGCCCGAGAACAAGCGGCGCCTTTTTAATCCGATACCACTCCATCACATCGCTGCCGCAGATGCCGCTGGCAATGACCTTGATAAGAAGTTCGCCGTCGCCGATTTTTGGCACAGGCCGCTCTTCTAATCTGACATCGTTGTTGTTGTAATAGACTGCTGTGCGCATAAACTATACTTTTTTACTCTTTGTTATTTTGTAGTTGATTGTTATGCCGCAACCGTGTGGACATCAGACGGCAGACGACTCAATATCAATTCTTTAAGTTGAACTTTTCTGCTGGCATTATCAATGTCAATGCCTACCAAACTTCCGTCAGCGTCATAATCCAACACAACACCCTCAGAGATTTCTTTGCTTTCAACGCTTGTTTTTTCAGAAAGGTCAATATAAAGGGAATCAGTCTCCGGATAATAATTAAGCTTCATGGTTTAAACCTCCTATCAGGAAAAGCATTGTGAATTGTTCTTTTATCTTCCAAGGTAACGACTCGCAGCATACGCCCCTCAAGTTCATCAACCTCACCCCAAAACCGGAAACGATTGTTTTCCTGCGGTTCTACCTTGAGGGGGTTTT
>CAZVZI010000146.1:3622-5208 GCA_964631455.1 uncultured Thermodesulfobacteriota bacterium
ATGCTCTTGAGGCTCCATTTTAATCGGATTCTCAATTACCTGAATGCACCATTCTTTTTTGAGATATGGCCGTTTTCTTAAGACTTCCTTTTCAAAGTAATCCGTAAACTTATAATCGCTCATTTCGCGTATAAAGTAAATAACTTGCTGTATGCAATTTCGGTTTTTCGGCGGGCGCAGCCCGCCCTTACTTGCTTATAAATATGCTATTGATAAGCCATGCAATAAAAAGCCAAAAAATAATTCCAAGCCACGTGCTGACTTCTGTAAATATTACAAACCTTGAAGTGGATTCATCCGCGTAGTAATTCCAACGAGGTTTCTTTTTACCAAGCGTGGCAATAAAAAGCACAATTTCCCCAGTATAGAAAAAAATAAACTCTACAAGTAATTGAAACAAGAATCGCAATATGCCTTTAAAAATTAGTTTTGCTGCACCTTCGGCAATATCGTCAATCATAATATTTACTTCCCTTTCTTCCCATCCTCAAAAATCTTATTCGCCTCTTTTGCCGAAACATTTTCGTGGATGATGGCGCGGATTGCCTTAATCATGGGAACCGGATGCGCATTCTGCCAGATGTTTCTGCCGAGATTTACCCCGATAGCGCCCCTTTTCATTCCATCTGCGACAAACTCCAGCACCTCAAAATCCGTCTCTGTCTTTGGCCCGCCTGCAATCACTACTGGCACAGGGCAACTATTCACTACCTTATCAAAATCCTCGCACCAGTATGTCTTTACAACCTTTGCGCCGAGTTCTGCAGCAATGCGGCAGCAAAGCGACAGATACCGCGCATCTCTTTTTTCCAACTCCTTGCCCACAGCAGTAACAGCCATAACCGGAATGCCGTATTCTTCTGCCTCATTCACAAGATGTGACAGATTTAATAATGTTTGACGCTCATATTCGCTGCCAATAAACACAGACAGCCCCACGGCAGAGGCATTGAGCCTTATTGCCTCTTTTATAGATGTGGTAATGCCCTCGTTCGCCAGATCCTTTCCGATAACGCTTGTGCCGCCGGATACCCGCAAGATAATCGGCACAGTGCTGTCGGCAGGCACGCACGAGCGCAGCACGCCTCTTGTAACAAACAGCGCATCGCTGTAAGGCAGGAGCGGCTTGATGGTTTCTCCCGGTTTTTCCAGCTTTGATGTGGGTCCCAGAAAATACCCGTGGTCAATTGGCATAAACAGGCACTTCCCGTTCTTTATTATTTGCGACAAACGATTTTTCATTCCCCAATCCATGGTAAAATCCTCCTTTGCATGTTTGTTCTCTAACTTCTCATGGTTTTTAAAAATTTTTCCCTGCACTCTTCACTGCAAAAATATGTTACTTCATTTCCGTTTCTTACAGTCAACGCCTCAGTCTTTGGAAAGTAGCTCTGGCATATGGGGTCAAACGCTGTCTCGTCGCCGCGAAGCACAGGTTCATTTTTTTGCTTCACAGATGGCTTTTGCGGAAACAGCAATGCCTTTGCAATTCTGTATAGCAAAAAAATGAG
Organism: uncultured Thermodesulfobacteriota bacterium; assembly: GCA_964631455.1. Classification (GTDB taxonomy): domain Bacteria; phylum Desulfobacterota; class GWC2-55-46; order UBA9637; family UBA9637; genus JACRNJ01. The sequence continues at coordinate 5,134 of CAZVZI010000146.1, forward strand.
TATGATGTATATTATAATCCGCATGCCTATTAAGCGAGTCAAAGAGTCAGGGAGTCAAAGAGTCTTACAATCTTT
>CAZVZI010000147.1:0-3245 GCA_964631455.1 uncultured Thermodesulfobacteriota bacterium
CATTTTTCCGCACAAGGTTGTGACAGTCAGCGAGTATGTAAGAAAATACCTTGTTGAAGAAAAAGGCATACCAGCAAACAAGGTGATTAGCATTCCGACCGGCATTGATATAGAGAAGTTCAATCCTGATGTAGTAAACGCTGTGCCGAGGGAAGATCTTGGTGTTGCGCCGGATGCTCAGATAGTAGGCACAATAGCCATTTTGCGACGGAAAAAGGGGCATCATACCTTGCTTGATGCAATTCCTATGGTTTTAAAGGAAATCCCGAATGCAATTTTTCTTTTTGCGGGCGACGGACCGCAAAGGGAAAATATAGAAAAAAGGCTGTCAGAGCTTGGAATAACCGCAAATGTCAAACTGCTTGGATTAAGAAAGGACATACCGGAGATATTAAAAACAATAGATTTGTTCGTATTGCCGACATTGCAGGAGGCGTTGGGGACATCGTTTCTTGAGGCAATGGCCATGGAAAAGCCTGTGATAGGAACGAATGTTGGCGGTGTTCCTGAGGTAGTTAACGACGGTGTTTCAGGGATGCTTGTAGAGCCTGAAAATTCTGCTGCCCTTGCAGATACAATAATCAATCTCCTTAAGAATAGGAACAAAATGAAAAAGATGGGAGATGAAGGGAGGCGGATTGTGGAAATAAAATATAGTGTTGATGTAATGGTAAATAGTTTATTTAAATTCTATAATTCCCTTGTTCGTGAGGCTGCATCATGAGCCCTATCCCTGTTTTTATGTATCACCATGTGAATTTGCATAAGGGCGATATTATTACAGTAACCCCGGACATATTTGATGCGCAGATGCAATTTTTGAAAGAGGCAGGGTATAGAACATTAAACGTTGATGAGTTGGTTGAAATTGCCTATGGAAATCTTGAGATAAAAGAAAAGGCTGTAGCCGTTACATTTGACGATGGTTATCTTGACAACTATGTTTATGCCTTTCCTGTTTTGAAGAAATACAATATCAAGGCAACAATTTTTATAGTGACTGATTGGGTGGAAAAGAGTTCAGAGTTCGTCATTGCGAAGGGCTTTAGTCCCGAAGCAATCTCAGTGGGCAAGATTGCTTCGCCTTTGGCTCGCAATGACAAAATGCTGCCCAATCACAATGAATGCAAAAGGCTTATCAACGAAGGCAAAATATCAGAAGTTATTATGAACTGGGATATGCTCAGGGAAATGAAGGACAGCGAATTAGTGAGTTTCTATTCTCATACCAAGACTCACAGGAAGTGCGCTGAGTTATCAAATGCAGAACTCATGAAAGAGCTTCAAGATTCAAAAAGAATTACAGAACAGAGGCTCAACGAAACGTGCCTGTATCTCTGCTGGCCAAAAGGTTCATATAAACAAGATTCTGTTGAAGCGGCAAAAGAGGCCGGATACAAGGCATTGTTTACAACAAAGAGGGGCGTGGTCAAAAAAGGCTCTGATATATTTTCTATAGAACGTATTGCTGTGAAAGACAATGTTGGCTGGTTTAAAAATAGGGCGCGGATTTATACCAACCCTCTGCTGTCAAAACTGTATCTTTCTATGCGGGGCAATGGATGAGGCTGAATCCGATTGACAGCATACTTTATCTGTCAATGAAGCTGCTCAAGGCATTTGATAGGCGTAATACAGATTTAAGATATTTTGACCCCGAAAAGGTTAGAAATATTTTGCTTGTATCGTCTACTGCGATAGGAGATACGCTTCTTTCAACGCCTGCAATAAAGGCTGTAAGAGAGCGATACCCCGATGCAAAGATTATTGGCCATTTCAACGAAACAAATATGGAGATGTTTGCAGGCAATCCTCATATAGACGGCATAATCCCGTATTGCGGCGGTTATAAAAGGTTTTTTAAAACCATAAGAGAGCTGTGCAGGCATAAATTTGACCTTGCTCTGATATTTCACGGCAATGAGCCTCAGGCAACGCCTATGGCATATTTTTCCGGTGCAAATTTTATTGTAAAACTACCGAATACAAGCGAATATGGTTTTCTCCTGTCCAATAAGGAGGCGGTTACTGAAAGTAATGAGCCGCTTCATGGCATAGAACAACGGCTAAAGATCGCTGTTCTTGTCGGTTGCGATAGCAAAGATAAAAGAATGGTTTTGCCTGTAGAAAGCAAAGATGAGGAGGCGGTATGGGATTTTTTGAAAAAGCAAGGTGTCAAAAATGATGATATTTTGATAGGATTTCAAATTGGCGCGTCAACTGTAAGCAGGATGTGGTTTGCTGACAGGTTTATAGAGCTTGGGAAGAGGCTTGTTTCCGTATATCCTCATGTAAAGATTGTTATTACCGGCTCTCCTCTTGAAAGAGATTATTGCGATAAAATTGCAAGAGGCATTGGAGATAGAGTAGTTGTTACCGTAGGAAAACTTCCTCTCAAACAAATGCCTGCCATTGTTAAGCAGTTTAATATTCTTGTGACAGGAGATACAGGCATTATGCATGTTGCCATTGCAGTCGGAACATCTGTTGTAGCTCTCTATGCAGTTGCGGATTGGAGAATCACAGGGCCGTATTATGACATCGGAAAGCACCGGATAATACAAAAGTGGAAGACCTGCGACCCTTGTGTAAGCAAAAAGTGTGAATATCAAAAATGCATGGAGAATATAAGCGTGGACGAAACGCTTGCTGCTGTTGCGGATATTATGGGACTAAAGGCATGAAAAAACTTGGCATTGTTCTGGATAATAAGGTCAATAAGTGGGCGCTTCAACGTTTTGAACCATTGAAGGGTAGTTTTGACATCACTGTCTTTGTTGGCGAGAGGAATGATTACGATGTAAGCTCTATTGATTTAAATATGAGGCGGCTGACCCGTGTCCAAGAGATTTCCCTTGCCATAAAAGACCCCCTTACAGCATATAAACGCGTTATAAAGGCGCCTTACAAAAAAACGGATTTTTACTATTTTTCCATGCGGAAATATCTTGAAGGAATGGATGCTGTTTATTCTTGTGATATAACAAGGTCTGCTTATACATTGGCGAGCCTGAAGGATAAACTCGGCTTTAAACTGCTGCTTTCATGGTGGGAAAATATACCATACAGGGCGGTCTTTGATGAACGAACAAGCTATCATAAAAGGCATATTATGGATAAGGTTGATATGTTTCTGCCTTTCACAGAAACAGCGAAGAAGACATTGCAGATAGAGGGTGTGCCTGAAAAAAAGATTGAGGTTATATATCCCGGTGTTGATTTGGGGAGATTTAAGCCCGGCAAAA
>CAZVZI010000147.1:3255-5206 GCA_964631455.1 uncultured Thermodesulfobacteriota bacterium
TTATATGTCGGCAAACTTGTTTCATGGAAGGGCGTGCACAATCTTGTCTATGCTGCCAAAATTTTAAAGGACAAAGGTGTGAAAGATTTTGTTATCGCTGTGGCTGGCAAAGGCGCTCAAAAAGAGAATATGGAAAGGTTGATGAAAGAGACTTCCACTGAAAACCATTTTCGTTTCTTGAATTTTGTTTCCTATGATGAGGTTCCCGATGTCTACAGAATGGCGGATATTTTTGTTCTTCCGAGTTATCCTACAATGACATGGCAGGAGCAATTCGGCATGGTGCTGATTGAGGCGATGGCTTGCGGCAAGCCTGTAATTTCCACAAATTCAGGTTCAATCCCTGAGGTAATTGGAGACGCGGGAGTGCTTATTTCCCCCGGCAATTTTTTTCAGCTGGCGGAAGCTATAGGCAATTTCATGAATAATAGAGATTTTGCGCTGGAGATGAGGAATAGAGCCAGACGAAGAGTGGAAACATATTTTGATGCGCAAAAGAATGCAATGAGGTTTTATGAGGTGGTAAAAGCGCTTTAACCACCCTCCCCTTAATCCCCTCCCGTCAAGGGAGGGGAAGTTCCCTCTCCCCTTGCGGGAGAGGGTCGGGGTGAGGGGGATTTTTATAACTTATGCACATTGTTCACTATTATCCTAAAAAACTTCCTGTTAAGGAATACGGCGGTATTGAAAGGGCTATAGTATGGCTGATTAAGGGCCTTCATGAACTTGGCCATACAGTAACATTTATCGGGCCAGAAGGTTCATCAATTCCATATTGTGACAATATTTGCGGCCCGTTTAATGGCATAGACATTCCTTCTCCGGAAATATTAAATAGTGTGATTCCGCGCAATGCCGATATGCTCCATTTTCATAGCGATGATAAATTTGACGGCAATTACGGTGTTCCTGCGGTTGTAACAGTTTATGGGTGTAGGGACAATATGCACGGATTAGGCAGCAATTATTGCTTCATTTCCGATACTCAAAGGCAATACTGGGGCTATTCTAAAAATCCATATGTCCATATTGGGCTTGACCCTGCCGATTATATATATAGAGAAAAAAAGGATGATTACTTTCTATTTCTTTCCCGTGTGGATTGGAAGGTTAAAGGCGTTGACTGGGCAATAGAGGCTGCGGAAAAGGCAGGCGTCAGGCTTATAATAGCAGGAAATGTTCACAGGAAATCATTTGTCAGCAGCTATTTCAGGGGTTATCTCAAGAAAAAACTTTCGGATAAAAATACCTATATAGGGCCGGTTGGAGGGGAATTGAAGGCAATGCTCCTCGCAAAGGCAAGGGCGTTGATATTCCCAACTCAATGGTGCGAGGCATTCGGCATTGTTACCATAGAGGCGCTGGCAAGCGATACGCCTGTAATTACAACACATAACGGCGCTATGCCTGAGATAGTGGAACATGGAAAAACCGGATTTCTCTGCAACAATCTGGAGGAGATGGTGAAGGCGGTAAAAAATATTGACAGCATCAAGCCGCAGGATTGCTTACAAAGGATTGAGGAAAAATTTCATTATAAGAAGATGGCAGAGGAATATATAAAATTGTATAAATCCATTATCAATGGCGATAAATAAGCTTATATGAAGATCCTTGTAATAGGTTCTCCTAAGAGGGACTTTCATATCGGGTTTGACATGCTTGTTCTGGGTCTTAGCAGGGCAGGCATAGCCTTTGATCATTATCCGAATATCATTACACAGAGCTACGGTCATACGGGAACTTATAATCTCAAATTTGACGATGCAAATATTTCGTATCCTGAGTATAGCGCCGTTGTAAGTAACTTAAAAAGCAAAGATTATGATTTAATTATAACAATGGTCTCCCGTGCAGATTACAATAGAGGCAGGCATGGCTTTCTATCAAAAATATCGCGAAGGTTTAAGTATTCTCTTGTATCTAATAAATACAAGATGGGCGGCACATT
>CAZVZI010000148.1:0-378 GCA_964631455.1 uncultured Thermodesulfobacteriota bacterium
CGAGGTTTTTGTTACGGATGACGGCGCAGAGACGGATTTGGACTTGGGGCATTATGAGAGATTTACAACTGCGAAACTTACCAGGCGCAATAATTTCACTACCGGCCAGGTTTACGATGCTGTTATCACAAAAGAGAGGAGAGGGGATTATCTTGGCGGCACGGTTCAGGTTATTCCGCATGTGACCGATGAGATAAAGGCAAATATCCTCAAACTTGCGGACGGCGTGGATGTAGCCATTATTGAGATAGGCGGTACGGTGGGCGATATAGAGAGCCTTCCGTTTCTTGAGGCGATACGGCAACTGCTATTTGATCTCGGCAAGGAGAATGTTCTTTATATCCATCTTACCCTTATTCCCTTCATCAATACGGCAGG
>CAZVZI010000148.1:388-3193 GCA_964631455.1 uncultured Thermodesulfobacteriota bacterium
AAAGACAAACCCGACGCAGCACAGCGTAAATAAATTAAGAGAGATAGGCATCCAGCCCGACATCCTCCTCTGCCGCACAAGCCGCAATCTCTCCCCTGAGCTTAAGGCAAAGATAGCCTTGTTCTGCAATGTCGACAGGGATGCGGTTATAACCGCAAAAGATGTTGAGTGCATCTATGAAGTTCCGCTTGCCCTGCATAATGAAGGGCTTGATGAAAAAGCGGTAAAGCTCCTGAACATTTGGACAGGTGCGCCGAAACTGAAACCGTGGGAAGATATAGTCAAAAAAATAAAAAATCCGAAACATGAGGCGGCCATCGGCATTGTAGGGAAGTACATAGACTTGCAGGATTCTTACAAAAGCCTGCACGAGGCGCTGGTGCACGGCGGGTTTGCCAATAATGCCAGCGTAAATCTTATTTATATAGATTCGGAAGAAGTTGAGAAATCAGGGCCCACGGTCTTGTTGAAATCCGTTGACGCAATTCTCGTTCCGGGCGGTTTTGGAAGCAGGGGCATAGAGGGAAAGATTGCGTCCATTCAATATGCGCGGGAGAAAAATATTCCCTTCTTCGGTATATGCTTGGGTATGCAGGTTGCCGCAATAGAGATGGCGAGAAATCTCTGCGGACTCAAGGATGCCAACTCAAGCGAATTCAATCCCGAGACATCCTATCCTATAATTGATATGATGCTTGAGCAAAAGGGCGTTACGGCAAAGGGTGGAACCATGCGGCTTGGCGCGTATCCGTGCGCGGTAAAGAAGGGGACTCTTGCGTTTAAGGCTTACGGCAAAGCTGATATAAGCGAACGGCACAGGCACCGATACGAGTTCAACAACCAATACCGCGATGAAATGGAAAAGGCAGGGGTTGTGTTCAGCGGTCTTTCGCCGGACGGCAATTTGGTGGAGATTATGGAATATAAAAATCATCCGTGGTTTCTCGGCTGCCAGTTTCATCCCGAATTTAAGAGCAGGCCCATGCTGCCGCATCCGTTGTTTGAAGAATTTGTAAGGGCGGCGATTCAAAAAAAAGGAGGCAAGAGGCACGGGGCAAGGGGTAGGAAGAAATGAAGACAATCAAAACCGGCAGCATCAAAATAGGGGGTGATGCCCCTTTTGTTTTAATAGCAGGGCCGTGCGTGATTGAAGATGCAAAGACCACATTTGCAATTGCGGCGCAACTCAAAACCATAGCAGGCAAACTGAAAATCCCGCTCATATTCAAGACCTCTTATGACAAGGCCAACAGAACATCGGTAAAATCATACAGGGGGCCGGGGCTTGAAAAAGGGCTTGCAATATTGGCGGAGGTAAAAAAGAAATTTCATCTGCCTATTCTTACCGATGTCCACTCCACAGAAGAAGTCAAAGAGGTTGCGCGGGTTGCGGATGTTATACAGATACCCGCATTCCTTTGCAGGCAGACAGACTTGATATTGGCGGCGGCAAAGACAGGTAAAATCGTAAATATTAAAAAAGGCCAGTTTCTTGCGCCGTGGGATGTCAGGCAGATAATTGATAAAGCCGCCTCAACCGGAAATAAAAATATAACCCTCACTGAGCGAGGAGCCTCCTTTGGCTATAACAACCTTGTTGTTGATTTCCGGTCAATCCCGATCATGCGGCAGTTCTGTCCGGTGATATTTGACGCAACGCACAGCGTTCAGATTCCCGGCGGACTCGGCAGCGCATCCGGCGGACAGCGGGATATGGTGGAATATCTGGCGCGGGCGGCAGTTGCAGTCGGCGTTGACGGCATATTCATGGAGGTTCATCAAAACCCTGAAAAAGCGCTCTGCGACGGCCCGAATTCTCTGGCGCTTAAAAACCTGCCGGCGCTCCTGAAACAGTTGAAGGAAATTGATAAAGTGGTGAAGCGGTCATGAAACACAACAAATCCATACAAGCCGCCAAACGCGTCTTAAAAATAGAAGCACATGCCGTGTCCAGCCTTGCCGCGCGGCTTGACGGAAATTTTTCTCAGGCGATTGATATTATCCTGAATTCATCCGTCACAGGCGGAGGAGGCAAGGTCGTCATAACCGGCATGGGCAAGAGCGGTCTTATCTGCCAGAAGATTGCGGCCACCTTTGCCTCAACCGGCACGCCGGCATTTTTCCTGCATCCTGCCGAGGGTGTTCACGGCGATTTGGGAATGCTCATGAAAGACGATGTGGTAATCGCGGTCTCCAACAGCGGCGAAACAGAGGAGATTGCGAGGATACTTCCCTTGATAAAGAGAATGGGCGTAAAACTTATTGCAATGACAGGGAATAAAAGATCCACACTTGCAAAGGCAGGGGATGTTGTCATTGACATTGGCGTCAGGAAAGAGGCGTGTCCGCTCGGTCTTGCGCCCACAGCCTCTACCACCGCTACATTGGCTATGGGAGACGCCTTGGCAGTGGCGCTCCTTGAAAAAAAGGGCTTCAGGGAAAAAGACTTTGCATTACTGCACCCCGGAGGCAATCTTGGCAGGAGGCTTTTAAAAGTGGGCGAGCTGATGCATACAGGCGACAGCATTCCGTTTGTTGATATGAATGCCTCCATGAGAGAGGCAGTAATGGAGATAACGGCAAAGAGGCTCGGCATAACAGCCGTGCTGGATGGACAAGGCCGTTTTGTGGGGGCTGTAACAGACGGAGATTTGAGAAGGGCTTTGGAGAAAGGCGATAATATTCTTAACAAAAGGGTTAAGCATGTAATGAACAAAAATCCCAAAAACATAGAAAAGGAGACATGGGCTGAGTCGGCGCTTAAGATGATGGAGGATTATTCCATAACTGCCTTGTTTGTATATG
>CAZVZI010000148.1:3203-5177 GCA_964631455.1 uncultured Thermodesulfobacteriota bacterium
GAGGCCGGACGAAAGAATAAGGTTATAGGCGTCATCCATCTGCATGACCTGCTCAAAGCGGGGGTGGTGTAAAAAAACCCTTGACAACCTTATTCTTTCTGGTGTAAAAAGGCAGTATTAAAGACGGCCCTGCTATTTTAGATTTATATTTAAAAATAAAATAACAAGGGAGGTGAGAAAGAAGAAAAAAGATGGTTCGACATGGTTCGACAAGCTCACCATGACATTGTCACCCTGAGCCTGTCGAAGGGCGTCGAAGGGTGAGGACAAATTACAGATTACTTCAAGGATGAAGTAATAAACCCCAACACCAAAAGGTTTGGTGTGGGGGTAAATAAAAAAGGAGGAAGTAAAAATGAAGAAGATTCTAATGGCAGTTTTCGCAGTCCTGATGACCGCCGCATGGGTGGCTCCTGCAATGGCAGTTGACACCACATTTGGCGCACAGTACAGGGTAAGGACAATCTACACGGACAATGTGATTGATAATAGTGACGATGCAGTAGACGAGTCGTCCTGGATAGACCAGAGATTTAGGCTCGGCATCACATTAAAAGAGGCGCCAGTAACAGGTTATGTTCAGTTGCAGCTTGGTGGCAGTGGCGCCAATGGTTCAAAGGTATGGGGTGATGGAGCTCAGCTTACAGTTGTTGCCCGTCAGGCATATCTTGATTTCCCGGTTGGACCGGTTGGCATAAGGCTTGGAAGGACATATGCAAGCCACGGCTTCCTTGCAGGCGGTATGTTTGAAAATATCGCTGACAGATATATATTCACATACAAGATAAGCGATGAGATTACAACATCATTCATCCATGCAAAGGCAAGTGAAGCAAAGACAGCAGGGTCTGCTGCCGGAGCAAATGACCAGGACAAGAACATATATAACCTTGGCGCTAACTTTAAAATGGGCGACATGGGCGATGCAGCAGCAAGGGTATATTATGTAAGGGATGGCAAAAATTATTACAGCCAGACAGGTGGTACCGTAGCCGCCGGCACATGGGATGCATGGTGGCTTACTGCGCAGGCAAACCTAAAGTTCGACCCTATCAATGTATACATCTCAGGCGCATATCTCACAGGGGAGAGCAATAACATGAGCGGCGCTACCACTGTCAGCTATGACCTGACAGGCTATGCGGTTCACGGCGATGTGAATGTCAAGCTTGGTCCTGCAAAGATTGGCGTTGTTGGTGGATTAGGTTCTGGCGATGACAATACAAGCGACAATGAGCTTGGCACATTCTTTGCTCCAGGAGGCGCTTCATATATCCAGACAGCTCTATTCTTCCAGTCAGGAGAAAATAATTACAGCACTGGTTCTCTCGGTGGCAATTTGAACACCCAGAATGGAAGCAGGGAGACGCTTTCCAATGTCACATGGTATGGCATATACGGAGACTTTCAGGCAACAGATGACCTGAAGCTTGGCGCAAAGGTTGCCATATTCAGCCAGACAGAGGAAAGCACTACAGCAAATACTGCTACAAACTCTGACGAGATAGGCACAGAAATCAATTTGACAGCAAACTATAAACTGCACAAGGATTTGTCACTCCTTGCCATTTATGCGCAGTTTACACCAGGCGATGCTTACAGTGGAAAAGATGTTACTACCACTGCAAAGGATGATACTATCTCAATGTTTTATGCAAGGCTTCAGTGGGAGTTTTAAGAAATCCTCAACCCTTTTTAATGTGCTGTCAGGAGTTTCCTCCTGACAGCAGCGGCAGGTGGTAACACCTGCCGCCACAAGTATTATTGTTTTTATAGTTGCTTATAAAATAGATGGGAAGAAGTGACAAATTATGTTAGAGGCAATAATCCTTTTTGGCATTCCGGCAGTAATCTTGATTATTGTGGGAATATATTTTACCTATAAGGATGCCCAGAAGAAGCATACCTCTCCAAGGCGTAGCTAATCGGTTTTTGTGAATACCAGAGGCGAGTATGGATATTTATGTGCTGTCA
>CAZVZI010000149.1:0-5171 GCA_964631455.1 uncultured Thermodesulfobacteriota bacterium
ATATAGATAGGATACTTACAAGGCTGACGCTATGGGGCGCAATCTACCTGTCGCTTGTATGTGTGCTGCCGTCATTTTTGATAGGTTGGTGGAATGTGCCGTTTTATTTCGGAGGCACTTCACTCTTAATAGTCGTGGGTGTTGCGCTTGATACTGCCCAGCAGATAGAATCCCACATGCTGGCAAGGTCATACGACGGACTTCTTAAATCAGGCAGGCTTAAGGGGAGGCGGGGATAAATGTTAAACCTTGTCCTTCTTGGGCCGCCAGGGGCAGGAAAGGGGAGCCAGGCCAAAAGCCTTGCAGTTAGATACGGTATTCCTCAGATTTCCACAGGCGATATACTGCGGGTTGCCGTAAGGGATAAGACGCCGCTTGGCATAAAAGCCAGGTCATATATGGATAAAGGAACGTTGGTGCCCGATAATCTGATGGTGGAAATAGTTGCAGAAAGACTTGCAAAAGATGACTGCAAGGCAGGTTTTATACTCGATGGTTTTCCGAGAAATATTGCTCAGGCAGAGATTGTTGAAAAGATGCTGGGGGACCTGGGGGGAAAAGTAGACAAGGTAATAAATATAGAGGTTTCGCACAAGGAGATTGTAAAACGGCTCAGTGGCAGACGGGTGTGCCGCAGCTGCGGAGAAGGTTATCATATTATTTTTAATCCTCCGATTGAAGATAAAAAGTGTGATAAGTGCAAAAGCGAACTCTATCAGAGAGATGACGATAAAGAGGACACAATTGAGGCAAGGTTGAAGGTTTATGATGAGCAGACGGCGCCGCTTATAGATTTTTATAAGAAAAAGGGGTCCCTTGTGACAATAGGCGGCATAGGGGGATTTCAAGAGATAACAGAAAAGATAGTTAATGTCGTTAAAGGAAAATGAGACAATAGTCCTCAAATCGCCGGATGAAATAGAAAAGATGAGGAAAAGCAACCTCATAGTTGCCGAAATCCTTGCTATTATAAAGGAGGCTGCAAGGCCGGGGGTTGCAACCATAGAGCTTGAAAGGCTGTGCGAGGGAGAGCTGAAAAAAAGAAAGGTCAGGCCGGCCTTTAAAGGATACAGGGGTTATCCCTACTGCTTATGTGTTTCGGTAAATGAAGAAGTTGTTCATGGCATGCCCTCAAAAAGGGTTTTGAAACAAGGCGATATACTGAGCGTGGATGTTGGAATTGAGCATGACGGTTATTATGGCGATGCTGCCGTAACAGCGCCTATAGGCAGAATATCAGATGAAGCCGGCAGATTGATAGATGCTGCCATGGCCTCGCTGGAACGGGGCATTGAAAAGGCCAGGGTCGGCAACAGACTTTTTGATATTTCTTATGCTGTTCAGAGTTATGTGGAAGAGAACGGATTTTCAGTGGTAAGGGCATTTGTAGGACATGGGATAGGCAGAGAACTGCACGAACCTCCTCAAGTCCCTAATTTTGGAACCCCGGGGAAGGGGATAAGGTTAAAGGCAGGGATGGTTCTTGCGATAGAACCTATGATAAATGCGGGTGGAAGTGAAGTGGTTATTCTGGACGACGGTTGGACTGCTGTTACAAAGGACGGCAGCCTTTCAGCGCATTTTGAGCATACGGTAGCGATAACTAAAAACGGGCCGTATGTATTGAGCAGACTTTAGAAAGATTGAGTTTACACATAAACTTTAAGGAAGGTATGGCTAAAGAAGAGGCGATACAAGTAGAAGGCACTGTAGTTGAGACTCTGCCGAACGCAATGTTCAGGGTAGAGCTTGAAAATAAACATATAGTGCTGGCGCATGTTTCAGGCAAGATGAGGATGCATTTTATCAAGATACTGCCCGGCGATAAGGTTACCGTGGAACTTTCGCCATATGACCTGACCAGAGGCAGGATCATATACAGGGTGAAATAAAAAACAGTAAGCAGTGAGCAGTAAGCAGTAAAAAAACAAAAAGTATAGAGGGATATTGAAATGAAAGTTAGAAGTTCTGTTAAAAAAATATGCGATAAGTGCAAGGTGGTAAGACGCAAGAGGGTTGTGCGGGTTGTGTGTGATAACCCGAAACATAAGCAGAGACAGGGATAAAAACAGTCATCAGTGAACAGTGAGCAGTTATCAGTAAAAGACAATAACTGATAACTGGTAACTGATAACTGTAAAAGGGAGGCAAAATTGGCAAGGATATCAGGCGTAGATTTACCAAAGAATAAAAGGATAGAGATAGCGCTCACATATTTATATGGAATAGGCAGGGCAGCCTCAAAGAAGATTCTTGAAGAGTCGGGGATAGACCATAATACGAGGACGCAGAATCTTACCGAAGGGCAGATTGCCCAGATAAGAAAGATATTGGATAGAGATTATAAGGTGGAAGGCGACCTCAGAAAAGAAGTTTCCATAAATATAAAGAGGCTTATGGATATCGGCGCTTACAGAGGGCTCAGGCATAGAAGAGGCCTGCCTGTCAGAGGCCAGAGGACGCATACAAATGCGAGAACACGGAAAGGGCCAAGAAAGGCAAGCATAGCCATAAAAAAGGCGGAATAGAGAGGTGGCATAATGGCAAAAGTTAAAAAAGAAAAAAGGGTGGCGTCAAAGGGTATTGCAAGCATTCAGTCCACATTCAACAATACCATAGTTACCATAACAGATATGAATGGCAATGTGCTTGCATGGAGCAGCGCCGGGAGCCATGGCTTTAAGGGCTCGCGGAAAGGGACGCCCTTTGCAGCCCAAGTTGCGGCAGAGACTGCAACAAAAAAGGCCATGGAATACGGAGTTAGGAACGTGGATGTTTATATAAAGGGGCCGGGGGCAGGGAGAGAAGCGGCTCTCAGATCTCTTCAGGCTACAGGGCTTAGCATAAGCCTTTTGAAGGATGTAACCCCGATTCCGCACAATGGTTGCAGGCCGCCGAAAAGAAGAAGAGTTTAAAAGGAGGAAGCTTTGGGAAGATATATTGAATCTGTATGCAAGCTATGCAGGAGAGAGGGGATGAAGCTCTTTTTCAAAGGGGACAGGTGTTATACCGATAAATGCGCCTTTGAGAGAAGGAGTTATGCGCCGGGACAGCACGGTCAAGGCCGCTCCAAGCCCACTGCGTACGCCTTGCAGCTAAGAGAAAAACAGCGCGCCAAAAGAATGTATGGGCTGATGGAAAGGCAATTCCACGGTTACTTTAAAAAGGCAGAGAGGCTAAAAGGCATCACAGGCGAAAACCTCATCCTTCTTTTGGAAAGGAGGCTTGACAATGTGGTTTATCGCCTTGGGTTTGCCGATTCAAGGAATGACGCCAGGCAGGTGATTATGCACAGGCATCTGCGGGTAGACGGCAAGGATGTGAATATTCCGTCTTACATTGTTAAACCGGGGCAGGTAATTGAGATTAAAGAGAAGAGCAAGGGCAAGGCAAGGGTCAATGAGGCTTTAGAGACTGTAGAAAGGCGGGGAATCCCGCAGTGGCTGGAGCTTGACAAGGCAAGCCACAAGGGAGTTGTTAAAGCGCTGCCTAAGCGGGAAGATGTAACCATGCCTATTCAGGAACAGTTTATAGTAGAGTTGTATTCCAGATAAATAGTAAGCAGTTAGCAGCTCAAAACTGCTCACTGTTCGCTGTAATTAAGAGGGGGATATATGCAAAAATTTTGGCGGGATCTGATCAAACCTAAAAAGTTAGAGGTTGATAAGGATACCTTGACCAACACTTACGGCAAGTTTACAGCTGAACCTCTTGAGAGGGGGTTTGGCATCACCATAGGCAATTCAATTAGAAGGGCTATGCTATCCTCTTTGCATGGCGCCGCCATTGTTTCCGCAAAGTTTTCCGGAGCCCTCCATGAGTTTTCTTCCATATCGGGCGTAAAAGAGGATGTGTCGGATATCATATTGAACTTGAAGCAGGTAAGGATCAGGCTCCATGGCCAGGGGCCGAAAACAATCAGGCTAAAGGCAAAGGGCGACGGGGATGTGAAGGCCGGAGATATAATTTGCGATTCAACAGTTGAGATATTGAACCCGGATATGCATATTGCTACGCTTGCCAGGGATGCAAAGCTGGAAGCAGAACTGCTTGTCAAGACAGGCAAAGGTTATGTCCCTGCCGCAAGAAATAAGGAAGAAAATCAACCTATAGGCACTATCCCCATTGACGCTATCTTTAGCCCTGTAATACGGGTAAATTACAATGTTGGCTATGCAAGGGTAGGCCAGATGACCGATTATGACAAGCTTACCATGGAGGTTTGGACAACCGGCGCCGTGAGCCCTCAGGATGCAGTCGGCTTTGCAGCGAAGATACTGAAAGACCAGTTGAGTATTTTTGTGCCGTTTGTGGAAACAGGGGAAGAGATAGGGGAAGAAGAGGCGGAGGGGAAACTCGCTTCTTTGAATGAAAACCTTTTTAGATTGGTGGATGAACTGGAGCTTTCCGTCCGTTCAGCCAACTGTCTTAAGAATGCCAATATAAAATACATAGGAGAATTGGTACAGAAGACAGAGAATGAAATGTTAAAGACCAAGAATTTCGGAAGAAAATCCTTAAACGAGATAAAAGAAATGCTTACCGGCATGGGTCTTAATTTTGGCATGAAGGTGGACAACTTTCCGGCAAGGGAAGAATTGGATGGGATGACGCTGGAAAAGAAGGAGACGGTATAGGGGTTATTATGAGACATAACAGAGATGAAAAAAGGTTCGACAGGCCGGTTGGCCATTTAAGGTGCATGATGGCCAATATGACAAATTCGCTTTTTTTGCACGGGAGAATAAGAACCACTCTGCCCAGGGTAAAGGAATTAAGACGCTTCGCAGAAGACATGATTACCTTAGGCAAAAAAGGCGATATGCCTGCAAGAAGGCGGGCTATGGCCTTTATGAGAGACAAGACTGTTGTAACACGGCTTTTTGAAGAAATATCGTCTCAATATAAAGACAGGAACGGCGGCTACACAAGGATACTCCATGCCGATGTAAGACCCGGCGATTCAAGCCGGATGGCGCTGATAGAGTTGGTTGCCTCTGCCGAAGAAAAGCAAGAAAAAAAAGGCAAGACCAAAAAAACTTCCGCATCAGGCGGACGGAAAAAAGCAGCAAGCCCTGCTAAACAGAGCAAAAAGGCAGCATAGAAAAAAAGTTAGTGCGGGTGTAGCTCAGCTGGTAGAGCACGACCTTGCCAAGGTCGGGGTCGCGGGT
>CAZVZI010000150.1:0-5154 GCA_964631455.1 uncultured Thermodesulfobacteriota bacterium
CAATTGACCAGGCTCGGATTGGGGCAGTCAACCTGTGTTGGCATCGGAGGCGACCCAATCAACGGGACGAATTTTATTGATGCGCTGGAGATGTTTGAAAAAGACAAAGGCACAGATGCTATGATTATGATAGGAGAGATAGGCGGCACAGCGGAGGAAGAGGCTGCGGCTTTTGTAAGAAAAAACATTGCCAAACCTGTTATTGGTTACATTGCCGGAGTTACTGCTCCAAAGGGCAAAAGAATGGGACACGCAGGCGCAATTATAGCCGGCGGTAAAGGCACAGCAGAAGAGAAGTTTGAGGCAATGAAAAGGGCGGGGATAAAGATTACAAAGAATCCTGCGGATATCGGGATTACCATGATGGAGTTGTTGAAAAAGGGAAAAAAGAAGGGAATGGCTAGGAGAAAGACCTCAAGGCTAAAGCCTTGAGTTACAGTTGTAACTCAACCCTTTAGGGTTGATAATTTTGGAGGCACAATGGTTGAACCGGCAAAAAAACTTTGGCGAATAGAGATAGACGAAAGGCTCTGCAAAGGGTGCGGGATATGCGCGGATTTCTGTCCGACTCATGTTCTTGAGATGAAAGGGATTGTGGTTGGAGTTGTAAACAACGACGCATGCACCGGATGCCAGCTTTGTGATTTGAGGTGTCCTGATTTTGCAATTCAGGTGTTTCCACGATAGGGGAGGATATAGCTGTGAAAAAAGATAAAAAGAAGAAATTTATGCAGGGCAATGAGGCTTGTGTCGAAGGCGCATTATATGCAGGATGCAGGTTTTATGCCGGCTACCCCATCACGCCTTCTACTGAAATTATGGAGGTTATGGCCGCGAGGCTTCCTAAATTAGGTGGTGCTTTTATACAGATGGAAGATGAGATAGCGAGCGTGTGCGCCATAACCGGGGCTGCGCTCGGTGGTTTAAAAACAATGACAGCGACATCCGGCCCGGGCTTTTCTCTTATGCAGGAAGGGCTCGGTTATGCATGCATGACCGAGATTCCGTGTGTTGTCGTGGATGTTATGAGGAGCGGGCCATCCACAGGCTATCCCACAGGTCCAAGCCAGTCCGATGTAATGCAGGCAAAATGGGGAAGCCACGGCGACCATCCGGCAATTGTCTTAACGCCTTCATCTGTTCAGGAGGCGCTTTATGAAACAATAAGGGCGTTTAACCTGTCTGAGATATACAGGACGCCGGTAACCATTTTGTATGACGAGGTTATAGGGCACATGAGAGAGGCCATTGTCATTCCTGATCCCGGCGAGGTTGAAGTTGTTGAAAGACAAAAGCCGAGTTGTCTGCCTTCGGAGTATAAGCCTTATGAGGTAAAAAACGGGAAAGTAGCCCCGCTTGCCGCATATGGAGAAGGCTACAGATTCCATGTCACAGGGCTTTATCATGCGCCGGACGGTTTCCCTTCCGGCAATACAAAGCTTATTCAGGAGACTAATGAGAGGCTTGTTCAAAAGATAGAAAAAAATAAGGAAAAGATATGGAAGAATGATGAGTTTTATCTCGATGATGCGGAGATTGGCGTATTTGCATACGGCGTTTCTGCCAAGAGCGCAAAGTTTGCCGTAAAGGAGCTTCGGAGCAAAGGTGTTAAGGCGGGGCTTTTAAGGCCGTTAACCATCTGGCCGTTCCCTGACGATGCAGTTGAAGAAATGGCAAAAAAAGTTAAAACTATTATAGTGCCTGAGATGAACCTCGGCCAGGTTGCGAATGAGGTGCAGAGGGCGTCTAAAGGGCAATGCGAGGTAAAGGGCATATTCAGGGTTGACACAGACCCGATTCACCCAAAACAGATAATGAACGCGATATTAGGCAAGCCGGTTGATGCAACTGTTATCCCAAATGAGATTATGATTGAAAGAGATATGATAGACGGATAAGTGCAGAGTCAAAGAGTCAGGGAGTCAAAGAGTCAAAGCAACAACAGTGCGTCAAAGTTTTAGACTATGACTCTCGGACTCTTTGACCCTCTGACTCTATTTGGAGGTTTACAATGTCCACAAAGGCAGCAGCGAGAACAGTTCCCTATAAAGAAAAGTCGCCGTTTGATTACAGTTCTTATATCAGAAAAGGAAAACTTCCGCATATCTGGTGTCCGGGCTGCGGACACGGCATAGTGCTGAAAAGCCTGCTCAGGGCAATAGATGCAACCGGGCTTTCCAAGGATGGCATTGCGTTGGTTTCAGGCATAGGCTGTTCCAGCAGAACACCGGGTTATGTTGATTTTAACACTCTGCATACTCTGCACGGAAGGGCGCTTGCATACGCCACAGGACTTAAACTTGCAAAACCTAAATTGAAAGTAATCGTAATCACAGGCGATGGAGACGCCCTTGCTATAGGCGGAAATCATTTTATACACACGTGCCGAAGGAATGTTGATATGACCGTTCTTGTTTACAACAACTATATCTACGGCATGACAAGCGGACAGTCTTCACCCACAACGCCGCAGGGTATGATTGCGACTACAGCGCGATACGGGAGCATAGAGCCGACCTTCGACACTTGCAATCTTGCAAAGGCTGCAGGCGCTACATTTGTGGCAAGGGGGACGGCTTATCACTGCCAGGAGATTGAGAAGACCATCTATGATGCAATAATGCACAAAGGCACGTCAGTAGTGGATGTTCTGGATTCCTGCCCTACATATTATGGAAGGTTTAACAAGGTGAAAGGCAACTCCGATCTGATGGTAATGGCTGAAAAAGAAGGGACTGTTTCTTTGACGCAGGCAGAGAAAATGACTTCGGAGCAGATGCAGGGAAAACTTGTAAGAGGAGTTTTGCACAAGGCGGAGAGGCCTGAGTATTGCGAGGAATACGAGAAGTTGATGGCAAGGGTGCAGGGGAAATAAACTACAGTAAGCAGTGAGCAGTGAACAGTGAGCCGTTTTTAACTGCTTACTGCTAACCGCTTACTGCTCGCTGATTATCGGGGGTTACAATGTCACGAAGATATGAAATGAGGTTTTCCGGGTCAGGCGGCCAGGGTATGATACTGGCCGGCATCATAATGGCGGAGGCTGCGTCAATATACGGCGGAAAAAATGCCTCCCAGAGCCAGTCATACGGCCCTGAGTCAAGGGGCGGGGCTTCAAAGAGCGAGGTTATTATAAGCGACGAAGAGGTGGATTATCCAAAGGCAACAAGCATCGATGCCATGCTGGCTATGACTCAGGAGGCGTGCGCAAAATATTGCAAGGATATAAAAGCTGGAGGCATACTGCTTGTGGATTCGGATGAAGTCAAGGATGTGCCTTCCGGCAACTTTAAAGTATGTTCATTTCCCATAACATCCATTGCAAGAGACGAGCTCGGCAAGACCATAGTTGCCAACATAATTGCCCTCGGCATGATAACGGAACTTACAAAGATTGTCTCCCATGAAGCCATTGAAAAGGCAGTGCTTGCAAGGGTTCCTGCCGCATTTCTTGATTTGAATAAAAAAGCCCTCCAGATTGGTTTTGAAAAAGCGAAGGCATTTAAGGTATAATAAGACAAAAAATGAAAATGGCTATAGGCTATAGGTTGCGGATTCTACCTATTGCCTATCGCCTCCGCCTGAGGCGGATGCCTAGTGCCTGTCTACAACTTCCTCTTTAAACCTTGGCCCGGACTTTTATGATAAACCAGCCCAAAATTCTTATAATTGATGATGAACCGCTTATGAGGATATCTATTACCGATGCCTTCAGAATATTGTTGTGGGCAGACCAAAGGAAAATTCCGTCCCATGTATTCAGGTTGACGCTGTTGTTTGTTATGTTGTTGCGACCGGAAGAATTCAGGAAAATTCCTTTATCCCTGTTTGAGTTTACATTGTTTTTTTCAAGCGCATTACCGTTGGATGATTCAAGATATATTCCATACTGTTCGTTTGAATCGGCAATATTATTCGTCACAGTGTTGTTGTCGGAAGAATAAAGAAAAATCCCGATTTTATTGCCCTTGGTTTTGTTATCAAGGAGTTGTCCGTTACTTGAATTGTAAAGATAGACACCTGCAACTTCAGAGCCGGTTACAGTAAAACCGATAATAACAGCTTCATTGATATTGCTTATCTTAAATACCGGTTCGCTTTTAATGAGGGCATGCACAACAGAGGCGTCAGGGCCTTTGCTTGATTTTATGGTAAGAGGTTTTGTAATAACGATATTTTCAGTGTAGATTCCGTCATTGACGATAATAGTATCTTCTGGAGAGGCATTCTTTACTGCTTCATTGATGGTTTTGAAATTATCAGGCACATAAATAATTGCTGCATGAGAAGTTGCCGCTGCTCCGATAAAAACCGCCGAACAAACGGCCAGCATAGAAAATATTTTACACATGGAACATTTCCTTTAACCTGCCGATTCAATTATATCAACTACGCTTTCTTCCTGGCCTATTGCCATAATATGCGCCCCATCGCAGAAGCCTTTAAGCTCTTTTACCTGTCTGGCCGCAATCTCTATGCCTTTTTTAAGCTGGTCGCCGGATTGCTCCATCTCATCTATCAGGCGCTTCGGCACGGTCACGCCGGGGACATTATTGTTGAGAAAGTGAGCCATCTTTGCGGATTTCAGAAGCAGTATGCCTCCTAAAATCTTCACATCAAATTTCTTTGCGTATTCATCATAAAACCGGTGAAATTTCTCCATATCATATATGGCCTGGGTCTGGAAAAACCTTGCCCCTGCCTCTATCTTTTTTTCGAATTTTATCATCTCAGGCTCCCACGGGTCCGCCTCAGGCGCAACAACAGCGCCTATAAAAAAATCCGTGCCGCCTTTCAGAGGGGTATCCTTCATATTTGTCCCGTTATTAAGTTTTTTTATAACCTGAACAAACTGGACAGAATCCAAATCAAACACTGCCTTTGCCTCTCTGTGGTCGCCGAAGGAAACATGGTCGCCTGACAGGGCGAGGATATTTTTTATGCCAAGCGTCCATGCGCCCATAATATCCGACTGTATTGCAAGTCTGTTCCTGTCCCTGCATGTCATCTGGAATATAGGGTCTATGCCTTGTCTAAGCAGAAGCACGGAGCAGGCAAGGGAGGAGAGTCTCATCTCAGCCCTTTGATTATCAGTGACATTTGCCGCAGCTATCTTGCCCTTTAAAAGCAGCGCCTTTTTAAGAAAATCAGAGG
>CAZVZI010000151.1:0-3787 GCA_964631455.1 uncultured Thermodesulfobacteriota bacterium
GAGCAGTTAGCAGTGAGCAGTTTTTACTGCTTACTGCTTACAGCTTACTGTCTTTAAGCGCCTCCGCTATCTTTTGTTTAACAAGATCATCGGTTTCCACCTTAAGATGCGTCTCAAGGCAGTTTTTTATAAAAACATCTTTTCTGCCGGAAAGAATATCTACAACCTGGGCCCTAATATCCCAGTCGGCATGCTCCAATAAAGGGAGTATTGTGCTTACAGCGTCTTCCTTATCTATCCTTGCAACAACCTGAGCAGCCGCCTTAACTACCTCTGTATCATTGTGGGAAAGACATTTGACCGCCCACGGTTTTATCTCTTCTATAGTTTGACGCTCCTCTGCGGCAATTTTGGCCATTGCCTCAAGCGCTGTGCAAACAACCATTCCATTTTCATCATCCACAAGCCCCTTGATGGCCTTTACCGCATCCCCTCCGCCTATCTTGCCAAGGCTTTCCACAGCAGCAACCTTTACCCATACATCTTCATCCTGCAACGTAAGGAGAAGCGGCTCTATAGCTTCTCTTGATCTTATCTTGCCAAGCGCCCTTGCAGCAGCAAGCCTAACTTCTTTATCTTCGTCAGCAAGGGCCAGGGTAATATCCTGAATAAAAGACTGTGAATCGCGACCGCGCGCGGCTTTCATCCTTTCCTCTATTGCCAGAACAGCGGCCTTTCTCACAACAGAATTGTCGTCCTTTATGGCCAACCTTATCTTTTCAACATCCTCTGTTCCGCCGATTCTGCCAAGCACAATAATTGCCTTTTCCCTTACATAAGGATCGTCAGTCGACAGTAAAGATAAAACAGCAGGACGCACAATGTTATCCTCCCCTTCCGCAAGAAGACAAAGGGCGTCTACTGCCGCATTTCTTACATCGTCAAATTCGTCCTGGAGCAGATTTATGATTTCAGGCGCCGCCCTCTCCGGGTTAATTTTCACAAGGGCTTTGGCAGCATTGCTCCTAATATGGCCGTAATCATCCTTTATTGCATAAACAAGTATGTTCTCCGCTCCCTGCTTAATGCTTGCAGGGACATGCTTTTTGCTCCCAATCTCTCCAAGTATTTGGCATAATAACGCCTTGACCTTTTCTTCCTGTTTTTGATAACTATTGAGAATGTCATCTAATGCTTCATTTCCCAATTTTATCAGAGCTTCTTTTGCATCACCTGCCGTCTCATCAAAACATAAAGCCGTAATCAGAGGCTTGACTGCCTCTGTCTTTCCGGTTAATCCAAGAACAAACACAGCCCCTTTTTTTACATCCGGATTGCGGCTCTCCAGTGAAACAGCAACCCTTTCAATAGTGGAAGACGGAAGATTTGAGATCTGAGATTTAAGCTTCGAGATTTGTAAAGAAGCGGCCAATCTGTATAACGCAACAACAGCAGCCTCTCTGGCAGATGTTGAGTTTTCTTTTAAACCATCTATAAGATAAGGGATAGCCTCTGCCCCCCCAACCCCAACTTTGCCAATGAGATCGTAAGCTGCCCTTCTCAAAAGCCTTTCATTTAAGGCATTATAAACCCCTTTCATAGGAATAGGTCTGCCGATATTTCCCAATGCCTCAAGGGTTGTAAACTTAAGCGCAATGTCGCCTTTTTCCAATATACCCATCAATGCCTGAACAGCCTTGTTGCTGCCTATCTTTCCTAGCCCCTCTATAGCAGAAAGCCGCACATTCTCATCAGGGTCTTGCGCAGCCTTTATCATCGCATTCACAATGATTTCTACAGTATCATCGCCTTTGTTTGTTCCTATGTCGCCAAGGGTATCTACAATAAATTTTCTGACATCATGGTCTTTATCATCCAAATTTTGAACAAGGTATGGAACAGACTTCATGCCAAGCCTTGTCAGACACTCCACAGCAGAGTTCCTCAAACCTGCATTATCTTCAGAATGCAGGACATCAATCATAAGAGCCGCTATTGAGGAAACTGCAGCGGTATTCTCCCCGAATGAAACAGCTGCATTCACAGCGCTCTTTCTCACCCTCCAGCTTGTGTCTCCCAAAGCCTTTTCAATGAGCAGCAATATCTTCGGTTCAAATGACATGCCCTGAAGCCCTTCAATTGCATCCCTTCGCGCCTCTTCATCAGGGTTGTCTACTTTTTTTGATAGTTCGTCTATGGTTGTCATTGCAGTTATCAGTTATCAATTACCAGTTATCAGTTTTTGCTCCGAAAACACCTTTTTGGTTAATATTGTCATTCCCGCAATCTTTAAGCGGGAATCCAGAGTCTTTCTGTTTTAGCCAATATCATAAAAGACACTGGATGCCCGATAGAAGCATTCGGGCATGACAGTTACTAAATTTTCATCCCCTTTGTGAGCTAAGCTCATACGGATTTCACTGTTTACTGTTCACTGCTTACTGTTCTTAAACTCCCATCTCTTTCCTCATTTTTGCTATAAGTTCTTCAAAAGCGCCTTTAAGGTATGCCGTATTCTTGCGCACCTCGGCAGGCACCCTCTTTGCGTAATAGGCCTGGCCTTCCCTTATATCATGCTTCAGGAGTTCCAGCAGATTGCCGCCTTTGAGCCCGCTTTCCACGGCCTCCTGGTTATACAGGATTATGTCCGATATAATGATCCTTGCCAGACGCTTTGCCTCTTCATGCTGGTTCGACAGGCTCACCATGACATTGTCACCCTGAGCCTGTCGAAGGGTCACCTTGATATCTTTGGCTGCTATATCCTTTATCTTTTCCGACAGTCTCTCCTCATCAATTACGACTGCCTCAAACTCCCTTGCATGGGTTTTTACAGGAGGCCTCACAGCGTCTGCATCTCTGCCCAAAAGCTTGTTTAGCTTTGGCACAAGCTGATCAGGTATGTGGTGCATCTCTATATAATCATCTGCGCCATAGATTGAGCTGGGCATCCTCTTATACCTTGTCTTGTCATAAATGGATGCAAGAAGAATCACCTTGATACATTTAAGCCTTTCATTATTCTTTATAAAATCGCATATCTCAAAGCCGTACATCCCGGGAAGGGCAACATCCACAACGGCTATATGGGGTATCTTTATTTCTAAAAATTGCAGCGCCTCTACGCCGTCCCTGGCAATAATAACCTCAAAGCCGCGGCCGGTAAGAAAATCCTTGATGGCGGAACAAAAATGGGGAACGGTATTGGCAACCAGCACCCTGTCCCTTGCCTCCTCTGTTTGCCCTGCAGATGGTTTTTGTCTTATAAAAAACGACGTCTTACAAACATCGCAGATTACTCTTTCACCGGATTGTTTTATATTATCAGGGTTAAATGTAATTTGAACATTGCATCTTGGACATTGAATATTCATTATTACTCCCTAAATTGTAAACCTTCCCATCTCATCTTTAAGCGTTTGAACCTGCGAAGACAGCACTTTTACCGCATCGCTCATCTCTTTAACAATGTTGCTGTTTTTCTTTATAACATCAACAATATCCTGAAGGTTTTTTATAACATTCATGTTCTCCGCCTTCTGTCCGTTAACAGCCCTATGGATACGTTGAACCATATCGGTAACAGACAGCGTAGAGTCTGCTATCTGCCTGCTCCCTTTAGCCTGCTCATCAATGGCCTTATTCGCCCGCCTCGTCAGGTCTTTCATATTTTCCATTATCTGGCTGACAAATTCGGCGGCCTCGCTCTGCTCCTGCGTTGCCTTTGCTATCTTTTTACCCATATCATTTATACCCTCTATCGCTATGGTTGCGGCAGATGTGCCGGATGCCTGCTCCTGCGTTGCCTTGATTATGACATCAACCAGATCACGCGACATTTGCGCCG
>CAZVZI010000151.1:3797-5067 GCA_964631455.1 uncultured Thermodesulfobacteriota bacterium
ATTCCAGAATCCTTGCCAGAACATCACCTGCCTTAAGCGCAAGGGTAACGCTTGAGTCTATGCCGTTCTCGGCAGCCCGCATTACATCAACAGCCTTACTGCTCCCGGTCTGGAGGCGGGTTATAAGCTCGGCTATTTCCTTTGTTGAGGCAGCAGTCTGGTCGGACAATTTTTTAATTTCGGAGGCGACAACGCCGAAACTCTTGCCATGCTCCCCTGCCTGAGACGCAATAATAGATGCATTTAACGCAAGCAGATTTGTCTGCTGGGCTATCTGGTTTATGATAACCATGATTTTTTCAACCTCTTTGGACGCCTGGCCAAAGTCCTCTATTATCCCGACAGACACCTTTATCTCATCCCTTGTCTCTGTTATCTCCTTTATTGTCTCCTCAACAGCCGTCTTTCCGTCATCGGCATCCTGGGCGGCCTTGTGGGATATCTCGCCGGATTTTATGGCATTGCCCTCAATATCCTTCAATGACGCATTTATCTGGAGCATTGAAGACGCCGTCTCTGCCGCTCCCTCTGACAATGCCCTGGTATTGCCGGCAACCTCTCTTATAGAGCTTATCATCTGCGTAACAGAAGAGGTAATCTCATGCACAGAGCCGTCTAACTTTTCCATATGCGCCGCCACCTCTTCGATGGAAGCCGTCATCTCAAGCACAGATGCGGAAGTTTCTTCGGAAACCGAAGTCAATCTTGCAACGCCTTCGGTTATCTCCGACACAGACCGACCCATCTCTTCAACGCTTTTGGATGTGTCTGCCGCAGACCTTTCCTGTATATCAATGCCGTTTTTAAGTTTTATTGTGCTGTCCTTAACTTCATTGGTGGCAATCTCAACCCATCCTGCCGCCGCATTCACCCTGCCGACAAGCTTTTTTAAACCCTCTGCCATATTATTTATGCTATTAACAAGTATGCCTATGGAGTCCTCTCTCTTGATGTCAATGCGGGTTGAAAGATCGCCGCCGCCTATCCCGCTGACAGGTTTTATAATATTGTCTATAGGCCGTGTCACGAGCCTGCTCAAAATAAAATATACAGCTAATATTAAGGCAATGTATGTTACACCTCCTGCTGTAAGTACTGTCAATAATTGGGATTTGCTTTCCGATTCCATCTCCTTGGTCCCAATATCTACAAGAAGCATGCCGCGCATCTTTTCTTCCTGCGTATGGCATTTGCCGCAGCCAGGCCTTTTAATGATAGGCACAGCCGCCCTTATAACCCTTCCTTGGCCTGGGATATCAACTATCAGTGT
>CAZVZI010000152.1:0-5065 GCA_964631455.1 uncultured Thermodesulfobacteriota bacterium
TTTTTCAACAAACCCTTTTGCGACCCTTTTCCCTTTAATTCTATCAGTGCATTTTCCATTGCCTTCATCCCGACCCGGAAGGCTGCCATGGGGAAGAGAACTATGGCATAACCCATATCTTCAAATTCCCTTGCAGTGATATACGGCGTCTTTCCAAATTCCGTCATGTTTGCCATAAGCTGCGCATCTATCCGCTTTGCAAACTTCTTAAACTCATCCTTTGATTCAAGCGCCTCTGGAAAAATCATATCAGCCCCGGCATCTGCATACACATTTGCCCTTTTCACCGCTTCATCAAAACCATTGACACCCCTCGCGTCTGTTCTTGCTATGATAAGAAAATCCTTATCCCTTCTTGCGCTGCATGCAGCCTTAATTTTTTCTACCATTGCCTTTGCAGATACAACCTCTTTACCCGCAAGATGGCCGCATCTTTTTGTTGCAGGTTTCTGGTCTTCAATCTGTATGCCTGCAACGCCTGCTTTTTCAAATGCCTGCACGGTTTTCTTTAGCTCCAATGCTCCGCCAAAGCCTGTATCAGCATCGGCAATCACAGGGATATTTACAGCATTGGCAATATAGCCTGCCTGCCGGACAAATTCGTCCCTTGTTAAAATTCCTATATCAGGAAGGCCGGCGCTGTTTGATATGCCTGCCCCGGACATATACACCGCCTTGAATCCGCATTTTTCTATAAGCATAGCAGAAATTGCATTAAATGCGCCGGGTATAAGGATTGCGCCTTTTTTTAGGAGCTTTCTAAATATGGCAGGGTTTGAAATCATGTTGCCAGCCTCTCCAGAACTTTCTTATACACCTCCAAATCCCTGTCTGAAAAAAGCACGAACCGCACAAGAGATAATCCTTTATTGGTCTTGATAAAATCCATGACTGTCTTCAATGCAATCTCTGCTGCCTCGTTGATAGGATAGCCGTATGCGCCTGTACTTATGGACGGAAAAGAAATGCTCTTAACATTGTTTTTTATTGCCAGTTCAAGGCTGTTCTTATATGCGCTTGCCAATAACTCCGCTTCATTGTGTTTTCCGTCTTGATATATTGGGCCTACTGTGTGGATGACATACTTTGCCTTGAGGTTTCCGCCAGTGGTAATGACGGCGCTTCCGGCAGGACATCCGCCTATCTTCCTGCACTCCTCCATAATCTTTGGCCCGCCCGCCCTGTGTATTGCGCCGTCGACACCGCCTCCGCCAGCAAGCCTTGAATTTGCGGCATTCACAATGGCATCAGTCTCTTCATGTATGATGTTGCCTTTGATGAGGGAAAGGGTTGTATTGTTAATGGTTATCTGCATAGCTCCTTCTGCCCCTTGTATCATAATAAAATTAAAGGGTCAATAATTGGAAATCTCTGAAAATATTAGTTATGATAATATCTCAATATGTCTGAACAGGGACAAGTTTATCTCAATCTCGAAGAACCGGCAACGCAGCATGCGGTCAAACGCAAGCGTGATTTTCTCATACCTATAGCATTATTTATACTGACTGTTGCTACAACTATCATAGCAGGGGCTATGCAAAAAGGGGTTAATCCATTTCAAGAGCCTTTACGATTAATAGAAGGCATACCATTTTCACTTACGCTTTTAACCATCCTCCTTACCCATGAGTTCGGCCATTTCTTTGCATCAAGGACACATGGTGTGCAAGCAAGTCTCCCCTATTTCATCCCGGCGCCGCCATTTCTTGCCGGCACATTCGGCGCGGTAATAAAAACAAGGTCGCCCATTATGGATAAGCGGGCGCTTCTGGATATAGGCGCTACAGGCCCGCTTGCAGGTTTTATTACTTCTATTATAGTAACAATTATAGGATTGAACTTCTCAACAATAATAACCATTCCCGAAGAAAAAGAGGTATTGGGGCTTGGTTCATCCCTTATATTCTCTATCCTCTCCTATCTTGTAATAGGCCATGTGCCTGAAGGGCAGGATATACTTTTACACCCTATAGCGTTTGCAGGCTGGATAGGATTTTTCATAACATCCCTCAATCTCCTGCCTATAGGTCAGCTTGACGGCGGCCATATAGTATATGCGGTATTCGGGAGATGGCACAGGTTAATCTCAATAACTATGATAGCAATCCTTACCGTGTTTGGGGTATTCACATGGCAGGGTTGGCTCTTCTGGGCGGTTCTGGTAACAATTCTCGGCATAAAACATCCGCCTCTAATGGACGGACAGATTGCATTGGATAGACGGAGAAAAATCATCGGTTGGCTGAGCCTTACAGTGTTTGTGCTTACCTTTATACCATTGCCGATAGCTATTTAGGAATGCATTGTTTCATCTTCACCATCTCCACAGCCATCTTTATCGCAGCCTTCATGCT
Organism: uncultured Thermodesulfobacteriota bacterium; assembly: GCA_964631455.1. Classification (GTDB taxonomy): domain Bacteria; phylum Desulfobacterota; class GWC2-55-46; order UBA9637; family UBA9637; genus JACRNJ01. Next base: position 2,358 of record CAZVZI010000152.1, read on the forward strand.
TGCCGGATTTGCAATTCCTTCCCATGCAATGTCATAGGCTGTTCCGTGGTCAACGGATGTTCGGATAATGGGCAGGCCGAGGGTCACATTGACACCGTCTTCAAAGTGCAGAAGTTTTAAAGGAATAAGCCCCTGGTCGTGATACATGCAGACAACACAGTCAAATTCTTTGTTCTTTACAGCGCGATAAAAAAGCGTATCGGGCGGCAACGGGTCCGATGCGTTTATTCCAAGCCTTGTTGCCTTTTGTATTGCAGGCATTATGATGCGCTTTTCTTCGTCTCCAAAAAGCCCTGCCTCGCCTGCGTGCGGATTCAGCGCGGCAACTGCAATCCTCGGCCTTTTAATGCCGAAATATTTTTTGAAAGTCTCGTCCGTTATTTTGATGGTCTTAAAAACATTTTCTTTAGTCAAAAGCCCCGGCATTTTTTTTATTGATTCGTGGATGGTTACAAGAACGACCTTAAGGCTTGAGCCGGCAAGCATCATACGAAAATCTTTTGTTTTAGTGAGATGGGCAAGGAATTCCGTATGGCCGTGAAAATTATAGCCTGCCTTATTGATTGCCTCTTTGCTGATAGGGCCTGTAACAATGGCATCTACATCTCCTGCGGCAGCCATGCAGACAGCCTCTTCAATATAGGTCATCATAGCCTTTGCACAGACTTTATCAGGTTTGCCCGGTTTTAGCTTTGCAGGATTGAGATGAGAAAAGTTTATTACCCTTAATTTTGAATTTTGAATTTTGAATTTTGAATTTAAATGGTTAAAGACTGCCTCATCGCCCAGAATCACAGGATTGCAGAGCCGCCGGATGTTCTTATCAGAAACGGCCTTTAAGATAACCTCAGGCCCGACCCCAGTTGGGTCGCCCATGGTGATTGCGATGGTAGGCTTCATAACAACAGTGAACAGTGAGCAGTTATCAGTGAAAAAACTACAGTTCTAACTGGTAACTGATAACTGTCCACTGATAACTGATTACAGTCTCACCTCAATATACGCCTTTTTCATCATCCCGTCTAACCAGAGCCTGTATCGTTCATCTATAATTTTCTGGAAGATAATGTTTTTAATATCGTCCTCAACCGCTGAAAGAGGCTTTGGCTCTGCCTTCCGCCTGTCTGCAAGCTGGATTATATGAAACCCTGTAGAGGTTTTGATTATATCGCTTATCTCGTCAATATTTAATGCGGCGGCCGCCTTTTCTATGGCCTTATCCATTTCACCTGCTTTGACATAACCGAGGTCGCCGCCCTCTTGCGAATTCGGTCCCTGGGAATATTCTTTTGCCAGTTTTGCAAAATCTCCGCCTTTTTGGGCCATTACAAGCACATCTTTTGCCTTTTTCTCTATTTCCTTTTTCTTGTCTTGTCCGGTTAAATAAAACGATATGATCCGCAACTTGTGCGTAACAGGGCCGGAAAACCTGTCCTTGTTCTGCATATAATAGGCTTCAACATCCTCGTTAGACATCTTTATATTTGAACGAAATTCTTTGTTTATAAATTTCACCTGCCTTATCTGGTCGTTAAGTTGCTCACGATATTCTTTGAAGGTAAGGCCGTTTTTTGCCAGTGCGCTTAAAAGCTCTTCCTGGCCGATACTATTCTGCCTCTTTACATCTTCAACGGCATTGTCTATCTCTTTTTCACTGACGGTAATGCCGGCCTTGTTTGCCGCCTGTTCAACCAATTTTTTCTCAATAAGCTGGTCCAATACCTTGCTTTTTGTCTCCATAATCTTTTTAAGTTTATCTTTATCGGCGCCTTTTATGTCTCCCAAACCGGCGGTGGCGGCATTCAATTCAGACATTGTAATAGCGCTGTCATTCACTACAGCCACAATGCGGTCTATGATTTCAGCATGGACTGAGGGAGTAAGCAGTAAGCAGTAAGCAGTGAGCAGCAGCAATTTAAATCGTAAATCAATCACAACAGTTCCTCCTTAACCTCTATCTTTGCCCGTTGTTTTAATTCCATCATCCATGTTTGAAATTCGGCATCGCTTTTTTCCCTTTTTAACTTATTGACTATCTGGTCTTTTACCTCTGAAAACTTCAGATCCTTTGCACCCCTCTTTTCCGCAACCCTGAAGATATGATACCCATAAGGAGTTTTTATTACATCGCTTAATTTGCCTATCGGGAGAGAAAAAACCACATCCTCAAATTCCTTGGGCATTTCACCCTTGCTGAAGAAACCAAGGTCTCCGCCCTTTTTGCCTTCAGGCCCTAAAGAAATCTCTTGAGCCAGCCTTGCAAAATCCTCTCCCTTTTTCAGCCGCTCCTTCACCTGATTGGCCTCTTCCTCTGTTTTTACTACAATCATCCGCGCCCTTGCCTGTTCTTTCCTCTTGTAATCTGTTATATGCTCTTGGTAATATCTCCTGGCCTCATCATCTTTAATCGTAATCCTCGGAACAATGACCTTATCTACAACCTTCTTAAGCAGCAACTTTTTCCCAATATCTTCTTTCCACTTATCCATGCTTCCATATCTATTCAAGATGTTTGATTCAAACCCGTCTCCGGCATATTCTTTTTTAATCTCTTCTGTCTCCCGTAAAATCTCGCTATGCTTGACGTCCAGCGACAACCTTTTTGCCTCTTCAAGAATCAATTCCTCTTCAATGAACTGGTTGACGAGGGCCATCTTAAGATTTTTCAGTTCCTCGTCTTTGATTTCAGCCGCTTCGCCTTCCAAAAA
>CAZVZI010000153.1:0-5048 GCA_964631455.1 uncultured Thermodesulfobacteriota bacterium
GGGTGCATACCTACAAATGCTCTCTATTATTCGGCAAAGACCATTGCCGCTGTCAAAAAAGCCGCTGAATTTGGCGTAAGCACAGGCGAGATGAGCTTTGACATTGCAAAGGCTGTCGAGAGAAAAGACGATGTGGTGAAAAATCTCGTTGGAGGCGTTGGACAGCTTCTCAAGGGAAACGGCGTTACTGTTATAAATGGAACCGGCTCCATTGAGGTGGTCGGCAGAGTAAAGGTTGAAAAAAAGGACGGCACAACCGAGGTTATCGGGGCAAAGAATATCATCATTGCCACAGGTTCTGAGCCTGCAATGATTCCGGCATTTAAGATTGACAGGGAAAATGTCATTACATCCACAGAGGCGTTGAATCTTAAAAAACTGCCCAAGAGCATTCTGATAATCGGCGGCGGCGTGATGGGGTGCGAGTTTGCGAATATATTTGCAAAGTTCGGAAGCACTGTAAAGGTTGTTGAACTGTTGCCGACAATCCTTTCTACGGAAGATAAGCAGGTGGTGAGGGTGATTGCAAAGGCATTTAAGGATGCAGGCATTGAGGTATATACAGAGGCAGGTGTGGAAGGCATTGAGGTTACAGCCGATGGAGTTAAGACCAGACTCAAAGACGGAAAAGAATTTTTGACCGAAAAGGTGCTTGTTACAATAGGACGGAGTTTTAATTCAATAGGCATAGGGCTTGATAAAGCCGATGTGGAGGTTGAGAAAGGGCGCATAAAGGTAAATGAAAAGATGGAGACCAATGTAAAGGGGATATATGCCATCGGCGATGTTACCGGGCAAATGCTTCTTGCGCATATTGCAAGCGCAGGCGCAATCGTTGCTGTTGAAAACGCCCTTGGCAAGGATAAATGGATGGACTATTCAGTGGTGCCCGGAGGCATCTTTACAGATCCGGAGATAGCAAGCGTGGGTCTGAGAGAAAAGGATGCAGAGGAAAAGAGGATTAAGGCGAGTGTTGGAAGATTCCCGTATGCCGCGAGCGGAAAGGCATTGACAATGGGTGAGTCGGAAGGGTTTATGCAGATAATTGTTGAGGAGGGCACGGAAAGGGTTCTTGGCGCGACTATAGTGGGCGCGCATGCAACTGATTTGATAGGCGAGGTGGCGATTGTGGTAAAGGGCGGCGGGAAACTGAAGCATATAACCGAAACTATCCATGCGCACCCCACGCTGCCGGAGATTGTGTTGGAGGCGGCAGAGGATGTGCACGGCATGGCCATACATAAGATAGGGAGAAAAAAATAATGGCGCTTATAGTCCAGAAATACGGCGGCACTTCAGTCGGCAATGTGGAGAGGATACGCAATGTCGCAATACGGGTTGCGCAGACAAAGAAGAAAGGGCATAAGGTCGTGGTGGCGGTGTCCGCAATGTCAGGCGAGACCAATAGGCTGGTTGATTTGGCGAATCAGATGAAGGAGTTTCCCATCGGCAGGGAATACGACATGGTGGTATCAACCGGAGAACAGATTACTGTAGGGCTTCTGGCGCTGGCGCTTCAGGACTTGGGGTGCGGCGCAAAATCGTTTCTCGGTTGTCAGGTGCCGATAATCACGGACAGCGCATTTGGCAAGGCGCGTATTGAAGAGATAGAAACCGCTGGCATATTGTCCGAGTTAAAAAGAGGGAATATCGTTGTGGTTGCCGGATTTCAGGGCGTTGACAGGGACGGCAATATCACTACGCTTGGCAGGGGAGGTTCTGATACCACAGCGGTGGCGCTGGCAGCCGCGCTCAAGGCAGATGTATGCGAGATATACACAGATGTGGAAGGAGTCTATACCACAGACCCGAATATATGCCATGATGCGAGGAAATTAAAAAAGGTTTCGTATGATGAGATGTTGGAGATGGCAAGCCTCGGCGCAAAGGTTTTGCAGACACGCTCGGTTGAGTTTGCGAAAAAATATAATGTTCCGGTCATGGTGAAGTCGTCCTTTACCGATGCGGAAGGGACGCTTGTTACAAAGGAGGATAAGGATATGGAAAAGGTGGTTGTTTCCGGTGTTACTTACAATAAGGATGAGGCCAAGATAACCGTGGCAAAGGTGCCGGACAGGCCCGGTATTGCGGCAAAGCTCTTTGCACCGCTTACAAAAGCGAATATAAATGTGGATATGATTGTTCAGAATGTTAGCCATGATGCGCATACGGATTTGACATTCACCGTGTCAAAGGCGGATTTCAAGAAGGCGCTGCAACTCGTGGAAAAGACCGCAAAGGAAATGAAGGCGGGCAAGGTGTTTTCCGACACTAATATCGCAAAGGTATCCATCGTGGGCGCGGGCATGAGAAGCCATGCGGGCGTTGCCTCAAAGATGTTCGAGAGCCTGTCAAAGGAAAATGTCAATATCCAGATGATCTCAACCTCCGAGATAAAGATATCCGCGGTGATAGACGCAAAATATACGGAACTGGCGGTAAGGACATTGCATGATGCGTTTGAACTTGGCAAGGGAGAGGTGGAGGAGGAGAAGTAATGGCATTCAAATCCTGGTCAGGCAGGTTTACGCAGGAAACGAATAAACTCGTTGAAGAGTTTAATGCGTCAATCTCTTTTGATAAGCGGCTCTACCGACATGACATCATGGGTTCTGTCGCCCATGCGCGGATGCTGGCAAAGGTCGGGATTATTACAAAGAAAGAGGCGGATAAGATTATCGCCGGGTTAAAGGCAATTGAAAAAGAAATTGAATCGGGAAAGTTTAAGTTTACGCCGGATTTGGAAGACATCCACATGGCTATTGAAAAGAGACTTATGGAAAAGATAGGGCCTGTTGGCGGAAAGCTGCATACCGCGCGGAGCAGAAATGATCAGGTTGCGCTGGATGTACGGTTGTATTTAAGGGATGAGATTAAAGATGTTCAGAATTTAATAAAAGTTTTGCAGAAGACACTAGTGGATGTGGCAAAGAAAAATCTTGACTGCATTATGCCCGGCTATACGCATCTCCAGAGGGCGCAGCCGATACTTTTCAGTCATCACCTTTTAGCATATTATGAGATGCTCAAACGTGATTATGAGCGATTTGCAGACTGCTTCAAGCGTCTGAATGTCATGCCTCTGGGCGCAGGTGCGCTCGCAGGAAGTCCGTATCCGTTGGACAGAGACTTTGTGGCAAAAGAACTGGGATTTGCAAAGCCAACGGACAACAGCCTTGACAGCGTGAGCGACAGGGATTTTTGCATAGAGTTTTGCGGTGCAGCGGCAATTCTGATGATGCATTTGAGCAGGTTCAGCGAAGAGCTTATTTTATGGTCTTCTCAAGAGTTCGGTTTTGTTGAATTATCCGACGCATTTTCTACCGGCTCGTCCCTTATGTCTCAGAAGAAAAATCCCGATGTGCCGGAATTAGTTCGGGGCAAGACAGGGAGGGTTTACGGCAATCTCATGGCCGTGCTTACGCTGATGAAGGGACTCCCTCTTGCATATAACAAAGACATGCAGGGGGATAAAGAGACCCTGTTTGATTCCATAGACACAGTAAAGGATTGCCTCAAGGTTTTTTCTCCGATGCTTGAGACAATGAAGGTGAATAAAAAAAAGATGCTTGCCGCAACAAAGGGCGGATTTCTCACAGCAACAGATGCAGCGGATTATCTGGTGAAAAAAGGGATTCCGTTCAGGGAGTGCCATCACATTATCGGCAGGGGTGTTGCCTACTGCATCAAGACATCGCAGGGGCTTGAGGATTTGTCCATTGACGAGTGGAAAGGATTTTCAAAGGCATTTGGGAGCGATATTAAAAAAGTAATTTCCGTAGAGGCATCAGTCAATAGCCGAAGGGTGAGGGGCGGGACGGCGTTGGAAACAGTTAAGAAGAGATTGAAAGAGATTGAGAGGGAGATGAAATGAAAGTATCAAAGTGTCAAAGTGTCAGAGAGTCAACGGGGCAAAACAAATCCCCTCTCCCCTTGTGGGAGAGGGTTAGGGTGAGGGGGATAGTGTTTTTATTACTCTTCGCTATTCACTTTTCACTATTCACTGCCTTAATAGGTTGCGGCAAGAAGGCTCCGCCAAAACCGCCTGCTGAGGAAACCAATAAATAAAGGACAAAGGGAAATCATAAGCAATGCACTTCTTTACCTACAAAAAAAATAAATTCTACGCCGAAGGCGTGGCCGTAGAAAAGATTGCAAAGGAGGTCGGCACGCCATGCTACATTTACAGTAATAAGACACTGATTCGGCATTACACGGCATTTGACGAGACGTTCAAAACTGTGCCGCATCTTATCTGTTATTCGGTCAAGGCGAATTCGAATATCGCGGTGCTGAATACATTTATCAAGCAAGGGAGCGGTGTTGACATCGTGTCCGGTGGTGAGCTTTTCAGGGCGCTCAAGGCCGGGGCGAATTCGAAAAAGATTGTCTATTCCGGCGTTGGGAAGCGCGAAGATGAAATTGAATACGCCTTGAAGACCGGCATACTCATGTTCAATGTGGAATCTCCTGAAGAACTGCGCACAATCAATAAAATAGCGGGCAGGCTGAAAAAGCTTGCCCCCAAACGCTCTAATTGGGGGAAGGCGAACTTCGCCATTCGTGTAAATCCTGATGTTGACCCAAAGACGCACCCGTATATCTCAACAGGGCTTAAAGAAAACAAATTCGGCATAGAAACGGAACAGGCTGTTAAGGAATATGTTTATGCAAAAAATAATCTTAGAAATCTTATTCCAGTTGGCGTTGACTGCCACATCGGTTCTCAGCTTACGCAGATTTCTCCGTTTGTTGATGCGTTGAAGAAAACGAAAAATATTATCGCATCACTTCGCAGCCAGGGTATAGATATCAAATATCTGGATATGGGCGGCGGACTTGGAATTACCTACAAGGATGAGGATGCGCCGCATCCGGGCAAATACGGCAAGGCAGTGATTGACGAGACAAAGGGCCTGGGTGTAACGCTTATATTTGAGCCTGGCAGGGTCATGGTGGGGAATGCCGGCATACTGGTTGCAAAGGTGTTATACACAAAGCAAGGGACGGAGAAGAATTTTATTATCGTTGACGCCGCCATGAATGAC
>CAZVZI010000154.1:0-5044 GCA_964631455.1 uncultured Thermodesulfobacteriota bacterium
AACCTTGGTGGCGCATATGATGCGAATATCAACCTTAATGGTCTTTGTTCCGCCTACCCTCTCTATCTCTTTTTCCTGCAAAACCCTTAATAGTTTCGTCTGCATGGAAAGAGGTATGTCGTCTATATCATCCAGAAATATGCTCCCGTTGTTTGCAAGCTCAAACCTCCCCCTTCTTTCTTTAACGGCGCCAGTAAATGCGCCCCTTTCATGCCCAAAAAGCTCGCTCTCCAGCAAGGTCTCGGCAAGGGCTGCGCAGCTGAATTTTACAAAAGGTTTATCTTTCCTGGGACTGTTGTAATGTATGGCGTTTGCAATGAGTTCCTTGCCTGTCCCGCTTTCTCCTATAATAAGCACTGTTGCATCCCGCGGGGCAACGGTTTCAATCAGTTCATAAACGTCCTTCATCTTTTTGCTCTTTCCAACTATGTTGCCGAAACTGTATCTCTCTGTTATCTCCTGCTTAAGTTTTATATTCTCTTCGACAAGCCTCCTGAAATCTTTAAGCCTTTCCAGTATGAGCAGCAATTCCTCGGAGGAAAACGGCTTTGTAATATAGTCATAAGCCCCCAGCTTCATTGCCTTTATAGCCGTATCTACGGTAGCATATGCAGTCATTACAATAGCCTTGATAGCCGGTCTTAAGGACTTTACCTCCTTTAAAAAGTCCAGACCATCCATGTGCGGAAGCCTTATATCGGTAATCACAACATCAAACTCTTTATCTTTGAATATATTAAGGGCCTCAACAGGATTATCAATGGCAAGGACATCATAACCTTCCTTTAAGAGCGCATCCGTCAGTGTTATCCTTTTTATTTTTTCATCCTCTACAATGAGTATTTTCATATACGGCAGACCACCCCTCCTTGACTCTCTCAAATATTTGACTTGTCCTTATTTCCTGCGCTTATCGGCAGTATGATGCTAAAAATAGCGCCCCCCCCCGCCTCGCTGGCAACATTTATAGACCCATTATGCTTCTTAATAATATCAAGGCTCACAGAGAGGCCAAGGCCTGTTCCTTGTCCCAGAGATTTGGTTGTGTAAAACAGCTGAAATATTTTATGCAGATGCTCCTGCGGGATGCCGATGCCGGTATCAATTATCTTTATATCTGCAAAGTTGCCTATCTTTGCCGTCTCTATTGTAAGCCTGCCGCCTTTCGGCATAGCGTCTATTGCGTTCATGATAATATTAAAGAAAACCTCCTGGAGCCGATGGGGATCTCCGATTATACGGGGAAGGTCGGACTCAAAACCGGTTTCAACCTTTACCCCTGTCTGCTGCAATTTATAATCAGCCATAATAATAGTCCTTTCTAAAACACCGTTGATATCCACTTCTTCCCATACAGGCTCATGTTTCTTTGCGTAGCCAAGAAGATTTCTTACAGCGCATTCAATATCATATAAAGCCTCGTCTATCAACTCAAGGTATCTTTTTTTCCGCTGCGGGTCCTCAAATTCGTTTTTGATAACAGTGAGACAGTTCTTGATGCCGTCCAGGGGGTTATTTATTTCATGGGCCAGTTCTGCTGATAACCTTCCTATGGATGCAAGTTTTTCTGTCTGTTCAATCTGCGACTTTACATCCTGAAGATTTTTATATGCCTTTTCCAGTTCGTTTTGAAGAAATTCCAGCCTTGTCTGGGTTAGTATAAGCTGATCCCTGTCATGCCTCTCCTTCTCAGAAATGAAACCAAGAAAACCTGCCATGAGAAATATTACCGATATCCTGAGTATAACATCCGTCCATACCACCAATCCCCACTGGTCATGGATTGCTATTATATAAATAAGAGAAGCGACAAAAGCAAGAATAATACCCCTGTAAAGGCCGTAGTAAAAGGAGTGGAGGGCAACAAGGGGGTAGCTGACAAGATATACGATGCTGTTAAACTTTATAAATATCCCCATGAAGAGCAAGTCCAGGCTTAAGCAGACAAGGTATATGGTCTCTATCTTTCGGGGCCGTGTAAAGATAAGCCAGTAGATAACCAGGCTGTAAACAATAAAAACAAGGAAAAGGCTTGCAAGCCAGAACTTCAACATGTCGGGGTAGGGGTGTAAAATCAGCCAGAAAAAACCGCCGGTAATAATAATGCCCCTCATGAGCATAAAGACATAATCTACAACGGTCAGGCCCTTTATGCCGCTTTCCTCTATCTCTGCCCGCTGGAGCAGAGAGGATATCCTTAAAGTGTCTTTTGAAATATCCATAAAAAATCTGCGACTAACTCCTAAAATGTTCAAACCCTTCCATTGTTAGAGGAAATACTGCCCCATTTTCATCCAAAACAGTTATACCAAATTCCTTGGGAACTATCTCGCCGATTTGTGTAATTTGCACCCCTAATTCTTTTGCAAGGGTATCTATTTGATCGGCATTATTTCTGGAAGCAGTAAATAGCAGTTCATAATCCTCTCCCCCGGTCAATGATAACGTTATATCTTCCGGATGGTCTAATATCCATCTTTTAAGGGCAGTGGATAATGGTATTCTTTTAAGCCATACATTAGCGCCCACCATGCTTTCTTCTGCAATATGCCGTAAGTCTGAGATAAGGCCATCGCTGATATCTATCATAGATGTTGCAAGCCTCTTTTCAGCAATTATCCTCCCTTCCTTCACCCATGGCAAAGGGTCTATATGCTCCAGCATCGCGTCCTTTAAGAACGGGTCTGTTATTATTCTATCGCCTTTTTCCTTCCATATCTTCAGCCCAAGACCGGAATCTCCAAGGCAGCCGGTTACATATACACTGTCCCCAACCGAGGCCCCTTTCCTGAATATCACCTGGTCCTTTGGAACCTCACCAAGCATTGTTGTGCTTATTACTATTTTATCAGTGGAAGAGGAGGTATTGCCGCCAATAAGAACAACTCCAAACTCATCAGCTTTTTCCTTTATTCCTCTATAAAGAAGGGTTATAAAATCTGTTGAAGTTGTTGGCGGAAGGGCTATGGATGTGAGCAGGAAGATAGGAGTTCCTCCCATTGCCGCTATATCGCTCAAAGAAATGCTCACTGCCTTTTTACCCAGATTGTATGAAGGGGTGTATTTCAGCGAAAAGTGTATGTCTTCAACAAGCGTGTCCGTGGTGCAGAGGAGGTATTTGTTTTCATCCTGTATTGTGACCGATGTGTCATCCCCTATGCCTTTTATAACTCTGGGATGGCTGGGTGCGAACTGCCCCGCCAGCTTTTTTATAAGACCGAGTTCTCCAAGTTCTTTAATTTGCATAAGTAATCTTTAAATTACCTTGCCGCCGCAGCGATTCTCTTGCCCAGGGGACGAAGGGGCTTTTTTACCGCCTTCACCTTTTTCTTCAGCGCTATCTTCAGCACATCGTCCATATGTTTTACAAATACAAAATTCATCTTTTTCTGGATATCCTTTGGTATCTCTTCAATATCCTTTTTATTCCTCTCCGGCAATATAATGGTGCTTATCTTGGCCCGAAGCGCTGCCAGGGCCTTTTCCTTGATGCCGCCTATGGGCAGCACCCTTCCTCTTAGGGTAATCTCCCCTGTCATCGCGATGTCTTTGTTTACAGGGGTTTTTGTAAGTGTTGATATAAGGGCGGTTGCCATTGTCACGCCTGCTGATGGGCCGTCCTTTGGGATTGCGCCTGCCGGCACATGGACGTGTATATCCAACTCTTTATAAAAGTCATCCGCAAGTCCAAGCGTCCTTGCCCTGCTTCTGGCGTAGCTTAGGGCCGCATGGGCAGACTCTTTCATTACCTCCCCAAGATGGCCTGTAAGCGTAAGATTTCCTTTGCCCTTCATTGTTGTCGCCTCTATGTAGAGGATTTCCCCTCCAACAGGCGTCCATGCAAGGCCTGTGGCTACCCCCACTTCGTCCTCTTCCTGCTCCGCCTCAGGTATAAACTTTGGAACGCCAAGGTGTTCTTCAATGGTTTTTGGGCTGATAACGGTCAATCCTTTTTCTCCTTCAGCAACCCTTCTGGCCACCTTTCTGCAAACAGAGGCGATTTCTCTTTCCAGATTCCTGAGACCCGCCTCTTTTGTATACTGCGAAATTACCTTTTTTATTGCATCATCGGTTATTTCAATGAGTTTTTTGTTTAAGCCGTTTTCAGCCAACTGCCTTTCAATAATATATTTCTTTACAATCTCAAGTTTTTCCTCTTCCGTATATCCTGTCAGCTCCAGCACCTCCATCCTGTCTTTTAGCGCATCAGGAATAGGATCAAGCATGTTTGCCGTTGTTATAAACATAACCTTTGACAGGTCAAACGGAAGATTCAGATAATGGTCGCTGAATGCATTGTTCTGTTCAGGATCTAAAACCTCCAAAAGGGCTGAAGACGGGTCGCCCCTGAAGTCTGTCCCTACCTTATCTATTTCATCCATCATGAATACGGGATTGTTTGTGCCTGCTTGTTTTATGCCCTGGATTATTCTACCCGGCAGCGCGCCCACATAGGTTCTCCTGTGCCCCCGTATTTCTGCCTCATCTTTTATGCCGCCAAGTGATATGCGGACAAACTTTCTGCCCATAGCCCGCGCTATTGATCTGCCAAGTGAAGTTTTGCCGACGCCGGGAGGGCCGACAAAGCAAAGTATCGGGCCTTTGCTTTTCTGATGAAGTTTTCTCACCGCCAGATATTCAAGGATACGTTCTTTTATCTTTTCAAGATTATAGTGGTCTTCATCCAAAACCTTTTTTGCTTTTTTAATATCAAGGGTGTCCTTGGTGGTCTTGCTCCACGGAAGATCCACAAGCCAGTCCAGATATGTCCTGATGATTGCGGACTCTGCCGCATCCGGGTGCATGGATTCAAGACGGTCTGCTTGCTTTAACGCCTCTTTCTCTACATCAGGCGGCATCTTTGCCTTTTTTACTTTTTTCCTCATCTCGTCAATCTCTTCGGTTATCTCCTCAATCTCGCCTAATTCGTTTTTTATTGCCCTCATCTGTTCTCTTAAATAGTATTCGCGCTGGCTTTTATCCATCTCTTCCTTTGCCTGAGATTGTATCTTTGCCTGCATGGTGGAAACCTGAAGCTCTTTTA
>CAZVZI010000155.1:0-5031 GCA_964631455.1 uncultured Thermodesulfobacteriota bacterium
ACAGCCATTGATAAACACGCCGACAGGCTTGATGATATAGAAAAGGTATTGCCCTATCTAAATCTCGCTTCAGGCTGGCTGTTCAAAGGTATACTCTTTGTCATGGGCATTCTCGGAGCCGCAGCTATGATAATTGTGCTGAAGGGAGGGATAAGATGACCCTGATAGACATATTAAAAGAACAATTAACCAGGCACGAAAACAAAAGGAATAAACCCTACAAAGACAGTGTCGGTAAGTGGACTGTTGGCGTCGGACGCAACATTGATGATGTCCCTTTTTCAGAAGATGAAATTGCTTTGATGTTTTTTAATGATATTCGGAAAGCTATAAATGATGCTAAAAAATTCGATTGGTTTAATGAATTAGATGAAGTCCGCCAATCGGTTATTGTGAATATGATTTTCAACATGGGTTATGCTGGTTTCTGTGAATTTAGAAAGACCATAAAACATATTGTCAGAAAAGAATATAAGGAAGCGGCAAAAGAAATGTTGGATAGTCCTTGGGAAAAACAAACAGGTGGTAGAGCGCATGAACTAAGCAAATTGATGGAAAATGGATATCTATCTTAAAAATCTTTCTCTTAAAAGCTTTGTAATGTGGTTAATCGCGGCAAACCCCGATACGAAGTATGAATATCGTCATCGGATTTGTGATGCTGTCGGGAATTTAGGCAAGGATAATGTTTTAAATGAAATTGAAAAACAGGCCACAAAGATGAAAAGTTTTCCTGAAGTAATAGCGACTTCAAAACTTGTGAAAGATATTAAAATTGAAGGGAGTCGGAAAAAGGAGGTTTTATGATTATCGGAGACATACTACAAGGCATTTTTGGGGAGAAAGGCGTTGCTGGCGAAGTTGTGGATGTGCTTAAAAGCAGCGGCGTCATCAAAGACCCCGACATGGAACTGAAAATCCAGCAGGCATTACAAGATTACGAACTTAGGAAAAGCCAACAAGAAGTTGATATTTCAAAGATTGCCGCCGACGACAGAAAGAGCGCAAGAGACATGAATATCACCTCGCTCCAGCAGGATGATAAATTTGTAAAGCGATTTATATATGTGTATGCCTCTATTACCACTTTTATAACATTCGCATATATTTTTCTCATTACTTTCTGGGCTATACCGGAAACAAATGTCCGCTTTGCCGATACGGTTCTCGGCTTCATGCTCGGCACGCTTCTGGCAACGATTATAACTTTTTTCTTCGGTTCAAGTTCTTCAAGTTTGGCTAAAACGCAAGTCATAGATAAATTAGTGAGGGGGAAATAAATGCTCGCAAAAACCATGACCCTATGATTTATAACTGTTTGAAAATAAAAACAATCAATCGCCCCTGTAAGGTTGTATCCGTCTATTGCCAGATGAATTGACATTCTTGCAACATAGCAGATAGGCGGCAAATTTTCAACTGTGCCGATTTTATAAGCAAAAAACTTTTCAACTGCATAAAATTTGAGCTAACCGAACACGGATAGACTTCTAATCATCTTGATTTAACCGCTTTCCCCCTTTTTTGATATTGGCATAAACATTGCTTTTAGTTTATACATAAGAGCCTCTCGCAAAACTGTTTGTCATCCCCGAATGTTTTTGTCGGGGATATGGTTTTTCAACCCCCGACTGAACCTATCGGGGGCAGATTCCCGCTCAAAATCTCTGCGGGAATGACAGAATTGGGACTTTTGCAAGAGGCTCATAATTCATACGGTAAAGCTAAAAAAGCTAAAAAACCCTTTACAACTCAAGGCCGGTGTGCTAATTTTTGGAAACTTAAATAGTTGTTGAGGAGGTTTGGGATGAAAAAAATTGAGGCAATCATAAAACCGTTTAAATTAGACGAGGTAAAGGACGCGCTTAATGAGATTGGAATACAGGGCATAACGGTTTCTGAGGTAAAGGGTTTTGGAAGACAGAAAGGCCATACGGAACTCTACCGCGGCGCAGAATATGTTGTTGATTTTCTGCCGAAAATCAAGATAGAGATAGTGGTCAAGGCGGATATGGCGGCAAAGGTTGTCGATACAATTGTCAATGCCGCCAAGACCGGCAGAATAGGAGATGGAAAGATATTTATTTTGCCCGTGGACGAAGCGGTAAGGATACGGACAGGGGAAAAAGGGGAAGAGGCAATATAAAATACAGAGTCAAAGAGTCAGCGGGTCAAAGGGTCAGAGCAAAAACAAAAACTTTGACCCGCTGACTCTTTGACTCTATGACTCTTAAAACCAAGGAGGAACAAAAAATGAAACCAAAAGAGGTATTACAGTTGGCAAAGGAAAAAAGCGCCAAGATGGTTGACCTGAAATTTCTGGATTTCGTCGGCATCTGGCAGCATTTTTCCATCCCGATTTCAGAACTGAAAGAGGAGATATTTGAGGAGGGGCTTGGATTTGACGGTTCGTCCATCCGCGGCTGGCAGCCCATACATGCAAGCGATATGCTTGTTGTGCCTGACCCTGAAACGGCGGTCATGGACCCGTTCATGGAATCGCCTACACTATCCCTCATCTGCAACATTGTTGATCCCATAACAAGAGAGGATTATTCAAGAGACCCAAGAAACATCGCAAAAAAGGCAGAGGCCTATCTGAAATCAACAGGCATAGGCGACACGGCATATTTCGGCCCTGAACCGGAATTTTTCATATTTGACGACATAAGATACGACCAGTCGGCAAATCAGGGTTATTATTTTATAGACTCTATCGAAGGCATCTGGAATACAGGTAAAGACGAGTGCCCTAACCTCGGATACAAGCCGCGGCATAAAGAAGGCTATTTCCCTGTTGCGCCGACAGACAACCAGCAGGACATACGGACAGAGATGTGTCTTTTGATGGAGCAGGTTGGCATCCAGATAGAAAGACAGCACCATGAAGTTGCAACAGCAGGGCAGGCCGAAATAGACATGCGGTTTGACAGCCTTTTAAAGATGGGCGACAAGCTCATGTGGTTTAAATATATTGCAAAGAATGTCGCATGGAGATGGAAGAAGACCGTAACATTCATGCCCAAGCCCATATTCGGCGACAATGGAAGCGGCATGCATGTTCATCAATCCCTATGGAAAGGCGGCAAGCCCCTTTTTGCAGGCGATAAATACGGCGGCATGAGCGAGCTTGCCATGTATTACATCGGCGGCATTCTGAAGCACGCCCGCGCCCTCAACGCATTCTGCAATCCCGGGACAAATTCCTACAGAAGGCTTGTGCCCGGCTTTGAAGCTCCGATAAACCTTGCTTATTCAAGCAGGAACAGAAGCGCATCAATAAGGATTCCGATGTATTCGCCATCGCCAAAGGCAAAGAGGATTGAGGTGAGATTTCCTGACCCGTCCTGCAACGGCTATCTCGCATTTGCGGCAATGCTCATGGCAGGACTTGACGGCATCCAGAACAAGATTAACCCAGGCAATCCGTTAGATAAGGATATATACGGACTTTCACCGGAAGAACTCTCAAAGGTCCCGTCTGCCTGCGGCTCTCTTGAGGATGCATTGAATGCGCTGAAAAAAGACCATGATTTCCTGTTAAAGGGGGATGTGTTTACAAAGGATGTCATTGACACATGGACTGAGTATAAGATGGATAAAGAGGTGAACCCGGTTAAACTGAGACCTGTGCCGCATGAATTTGCGCTGTATTATGACTGCTGATTGTAGATTGCGTTCAAATTTTGTCATTCCCGAATGTTTCTATCGGGAATCTATTATTTTAAAACTGGATTCCCGCTTAAAGACTGCGGGAATGACATGCTAAACAAACAAAAAAGCCCTGAAAAATATCAGGGCTTTTTTGTTGTAAAAACTCAAACCTAAAGGTTTGAGTTACCAGTAACTCAAGGCTTCAGCCTTGATTATTTTTTCCCCTTTTCGTCATACTCGCTCAAAACCTTTTGGGTAATATCAATTACATCCTTGCTGAACACAACGCCGCCGGCGCTTTTTTCCAGAATGAGCGTCCAGCCGTCCTTGTCTGCGAGCTTTTTTACAACCTCGGCAATCTCCCTCATTGTCTGCTGGGTAACCTCTCTGTCTATTTTCTGAAACTCCGCGTCAAGGTCTTCTTTTATTCTCCTCATATCCCGCGCCTCATTTGAAAGTTTTTCCTCGGTTGATTTCCTTTCAACAGGAGACAGATTTCTGTCATTTTTAAGCTTTTCTTCAAGCCCTCTTGCATACGCCTCTTTCTCCAACAGAGGCTTTCTTTTGGCGTCCAACTGGGTTGCAAGCCTTTGACGCTGCCCCTCTATGCTTTTTGATTCCCTCATCACCTTCTGCATGTCAAATACGCCGACCTTAAGGATTTCAGCGGCCATGCCTCCGGTAAATCCAAATGCCGTCATGCAAAATGCAAATACCGTAATGATAAAAAACCTTTTTCGTGTGTTCACGCCTTGCCTCCTTTTTTTCGTGGTGGCAGGAGTTTCCTCTTGCCACCACATATAACACTACCCTACTTCGCCACGCCTGCCCCTGTACCGGAGAATGTGCCTATGTGCCGCCGCCGTTGACTATGGCTGACCACCCCCTGTGGTTTAAACTGCTTGCAATTTTTCCTTCAGCCATACATTCACAATAGTTTCTATTGCAACCCCCTGCTTTTCTGAAATCCGTTCAAGTTTTTTTCTATTCCCGGCAAAATTGATATATAGCAGCGTCTTTTTCGCAAATTGAAAAGCAACGCAGATTCTTTTGTTTTTTCCCAATAGTCTGCAATATCATGAGTATCCCAAAAACCTCCTGCATCTTCGGGAGATTTAAAATGTTTTGGCATCGGTTCTCTTTTATTTTTTTTCATAAAGTTTTTTCTCCCTCCCGCTCATATCCCTTGCGCTGATTATAAGGGCATCCTTATTTTCTTTTAATATGAAACATCCATGAGCCGTTGGCTCACAAAGGGGGTATGAAAATGTTGCTTTATTTTGTCATTCCCGAAGGTTTTATCGGGAATCCGGTTTTCTTAAACCATATCCCCGATAGAGGCATTCGGGGATGACAGAAAAGTATTTTCAGGTGAAA
>CAZVZI010000156.1:0-4988 GCA_964631455.1 uncultured Thermodesulfobacteriota bacterium
CCTCTCCCCTTGCGGGAGAGGGCAGGGTGAGGGGATAAGAGCCTTTTTACACGCTCGTCAAATTCCCTTGCCTCCTCGGCGCTAAAGGCATTTTTTAAAGAAAGCATCGGCATAGTGTGGGTGATTGTTCCGAATGCCTCAAGGGGTTTTGCGCCGACCCTCTGGGTGGGCGAATCGGGGGTGATAAGCTCAGGATGTTTCGCTTCAAGCTCTTCAAGCCGCCGTATAAGTTTGTCATATTCGGCATCAGAGATTACCGGGCTGTCCAGAACATAGTAGCGGTAGTTGTGAAAATTTATATCCTGGCGCAGTTTTTCAATCTCTTTTTTAATGTCAGGCATAGCCCAATATTTAGCATAGATTTATCATGGTAGCAAAGAACAAAAATTGATTATCGCGGGTTCAAGTTTGCAACTTGAACCCAAATAGTTCGTATGAGGTAAATACGAAATTTGGGGAAGCAGGTTGCAAACCTGCTCCCGCAAGAGTCCAATATTTAGCATAGATTTATCATGGTAGCAAAGAACAAAAATTGATACAATTTCAAACGCCCATGCTGAAGCCATTTTTAAACCTGCTTTTGCCGCAAATTTGTCCGCTCTGCAGCGAGGATGCTGAGGATGGCCGGTTTTGCCAAAGATGTTTTGCCGGCATCAGACTGATTACAGGCCCAATCTGCCCCTGCTGCGGCATGCCGTTTATTTCACAGGAAAGCGAAGACCATTTGTGCGGAAGATGTATAAAGAAAGAACCGCCGTTCAGAACGGCAAGAAGCGCAGGGGTATATAAAGGTGTTTTGCTGGAGGCTATCCACAGATTCAAATACAACGGCAAAACCTCTCTGGCAAAACCTTTGATTAAGATAATGGCAGATGTGTTTCCGACCAATGGCTGCGGCCTGATTGTTCCTGTTCCCCTGCATAAAACAAGGCTTAAAGAGCGCGGGTTCAACCAATCGCTGCTTTTGGCAAAGGGGCTTGCAAAGACATATAATCTACCGATAGATTATCTGAACCTCAAAAGGATCCGCGAAACGGACCACCAGATAAATCTAAAAGGAAAAGAGAGAGTGATAAATATAAAGGATGCATTTGCAGTAAAAGACAAAGCGGCCTTTCAAGACAAAAAGATTTTGCTTATAGACGATGTCTATACAACCGGCGCAACCATCACCGAGTGCAGCAGGATTTTAAAAAAGGCCGGCGCAAAAAGCGTGGATGTTCTTACCCTTGCAAGGGTGGCTGATTTGTGATACGAGATACTTATGGCCAAAAACAAACTTGTTTCATTGCAGAAATTAAAGAAGCGCATTGCCGACGCCAGAAAAAATGGCAAAACCATTGCCTTCACCAACGGCTGTTTTGATATCATTCATGCCGGCCATGTGCGATATCTCAATAAGGCCAAATCGCTCGGAGATATACTGGTAATAGGACTAAACAGCGATTCTTCCGTAAGAAAAATAAAAGGGGAAAAAAGGCCGATTGTGCCGCAAAAAGAAAGGGCGGAGGTTTTATCAGGTCTTGAAGCAGTTGATTATGTGGTTTTGTTTAACGAGCCGACACCGATAAAACTTATAAAAGCCGTTTTGCCGGATATCCTTGTCAAAGGCGCAGACTGGGCAAGCCATGAGATTGTAGGCGCTGACATAGTAAAAACGGCAGGCGGCAAGATTAAAAGGGTAAAGCTGGTGCAAGGCAGGTCAACGACAAATATAATAAAAAAGATATTGGAGCTTCACCAAGAAATTTAAGGCCAAAAAATCTAAAAATTAAAAAACTCCATTGAAAAGCGGCTTTTTCAACTAAAATACGAAAGAATCAAAATTATATTTGGCGCGCCCAGAGAGATTCGAACTCCCGACCCCTTGGTTCGTAGCCAAGTGCTCTATCCAGCTGAGCTATGGGCGCAGACCTTTCTATAATTTTTATGCGTAAGCTCACTCTTTTTTAACATCTTTAAGGCAGGAGAGTCAATCCCAAAAAAGATAAAAATGTGTTACCCACATCATCTTGCCTATTTTTCCCTTTATTTTTCTTTTTCCATAAGATACTATTTTGCGATTAAATGGCATTTGCTTTTGAACTCATAAAAAAAGATTTGCACAGTCAAGCCAGACTCGGTAAAATCACAACCTCTCATGGCCAGGTTAATACGCCCGTGTTTATGCCGGTTGGGACGCAGGCAACGGTAAAGGCCATGACGTCGGAGGAGCTTAAAGAGATAGGCGTAGAAATCATCTTGAGCAATACCTATCACCTCTACTTAAGGCCAGGGCATGAGTTGATAAAAAACATAGGCGGCCTTCACAAATTCATGCACTGGGACAGGCCAATACTCACGGACAGCGGCGGGTATCAGGTATTCAGTCATAATGAATTGCGTAAGATAAAGGAAGAGGGGGTATATTTTCAGTCTCATCTTGACGGTTCAAGGCATTTTTTAAGCCCTGAAAAGGCAATCGAGATTCAGGAGGCGCTTGGCGCCGATATTATCATGTGTTTTGATGAATGCACACCCTACCCTGCCACACGCGATTATACGGCAGATTCTATGGAACGAACACATAGATGGGCAAAAAGATGCAAGGAAAAATTTATTCACGATTCACGGCTCACAGCTCACAGTTCGCTTTTTGGCATAGTTCAGGGCGGGATGTTTCAGGATTTAAGAAAACAAAGCGCAGAAGAAATAACCGGCATATGCTTTGACGGCTATGCCATAGGCGGTTTGAGCGTCGGGGAGGACAAGATAATTATGTATGACACGGTTGATGCAACCGTTCCATATCTCCCTTATGACAAACCGAGGTATCTTATGGGCGTCGGCACGCCGGAAGATTTAGTGGAATGTGTGACAAGAGGGGTTGATATGTTTGACTGCGTTATGCCGACAAGAAATGCCAGAAACGGAACTCTCTTTACAAAACGCGGAAAATTAGGTATAAGAGGTGCTTTATTTGCAAATGACACAAAGCCTGTTGAGGACGGCTGCGGCTGCTATACATGCAGAAATTATTCAAGGGCATATTTAAGGCATCTCTTTGCGGCAAGCGAAATACTTGCGGCACGGCTCGGCACATATCATAATCTTTATTATTATATAAACCTTATGCGGGATATAAGAAAGGCGATAGAAGAGGATAGGTTTGGAGAGTTTAAAAAAGAGTTTTATGAAAACAGGGTTGCGTAGCTCAAACCTTTAGGTTTGAGGTTTCTCAAGGCTAAAGCCTTGAGCTACATAACTAAAAAAAGGAGGTATCACAGTGTTAAACTTTTTTACAGCAGTTGCATTTGCAGCAGATGAGGCGCCGGCAACGGGGGGGATGGGGCAGCTTTTGAGCTTTGCCCCATTGGTTATACTATTTGTAATCTTTTATTTTCTCCTCATCAGGCCGCAGCAAAAAAAGGCAAAGGAACATAGAGAGATGATCACCCGGCTTGAAAAGGGCGATATGGTTATCACATCAGGCGGCATACACGGAACCATTACCGGGGTTGCAGATGATGCTGTTACTGTAGAGATTGCGGATAATGTCAGGGTCAAGGTGGCAAAGGAACATATAGTGTCGAAGAAAA
Source organism: uncultured Thermodesulfobacteriota bacterium (assembly GCA_964631455.1). GTDB lineage: Bacteria > Desulfobacterota > GWC2-55-46 > UBA9637 > UBA9637 > JACRNJ01. The sequence goes on from CAZVZI010000156.1 coordinate 3,579, forward strand.
AGAAGGGATAAACTTGTCCCGTTATGTATTTAAACGGGAACGGAGGTTCTTACATGTCAAAAAGTATAATGTGGCGGTTTATTGCAATCAGCTTTTTCTTTTTGCTGGCGGTCGCGCTTTTTCTGCCTTCAACGCCATTTTCCAAATCGCTCCCTTCATGGTACAAGGACAGGTTTCCTAAGATAGCCCTCGGACTTGACCTGCAGGGCGGCATGCATCTTGTGCTTCAGGTTGACACTGAAAAGGGCATTGAAAACCACTTGCAGAGAATGAGCAAGGGCATGGATGTGCTGTTCAAAGAAAAGAAGGTTGCCTTCTCGGAGATAAAGGCAAAAGGCCATGAGGTTTTAATATCATATGCCGATGCAGCGGCCAAGGCATCAATAGAAAAGGCTGTGGGAGATAATTATCCAATCTTTAAAAAGGTGTCTGATAATCCCCCCTCACCCCCCTTTGATAAAGGGGGGACAGGGGGGGGTATGGCATACGCGCTTACAGACAGCGAAACAAAGAGAATAAAAGAATGGTCAACATCCCAGGCCATTGAAACCATAAGAAACAGAATAGATAAATTCGGCGTGACTGAGCCTCTGATTCACGCGCAGGGTAAAGATGAGATTGTAGTTCAGCTCCCCGGCTTAAAAGACCCTGACCGCGCCATAGCCTTGATAGGCAAAACCGCAGTATTGGAGTTCAAGATGGTGGACGAGGCAGGAGATTTGAAGAAGGCCATTGACGGCCAGGTTCCTGAAGGGGACGAGCTTCTCTATGAAAGAATGACAGATAAAGAGACAGGCGCTGTCCGGCAAACGCCGTTTCTTATAAAAAAAGAGGCTGTTCTGACAGGCGATCTTTTGACCGATGCAAGGGTTGCGATAGATTCCCAGTTTAACGAGCCGTATGTGTCTATAACATTTGACAGTGAGGGCTCACGGATATTTGCGGATCTTACCGGCCAGAATGTAAATAAAAGAATGGCGATTATCCTTGACGGAAATGTCTATTCCGCACCTGTCATCAGGGAAAAGATAGGCGGCGGCAGAGCCCAGATTTCAGGCAGTTTTACACATGAGACAGCAACAGATCTGGCAATAGTGCTTAGGGCCGGCGCATTGCCTGCGCCTGTCAATATTATCCAGAATGTTACCGTTGGCCCTTCTCTTGGGGAAGACTCTATCAAGGCAGGCGTTAAGGCCGCTATCGTAGGAGGCATACTTGTGCTCGGCTTTATGCTCTTTTATTACAGGCTTTCAGGGCTGATATCTGATTTTGCAATGGCGCTTAATATCATCATGCTCCTCGGCGCAATGGCATGGTTTAATGCAACACTTACACTGCCGGGCATTGCAGGCATTATATTGACAATAAGCATGGGCGTTGACTCAAATGTCCTGATATTTGAAAGGATTA
>CAZVZI010000157.1:0-4957 GCA_964631455.1 uncultured Thermodesulfobacteriota bacterium
GGGTAAAGACCCTGAGGATGCCATCCGGTGGGCTATAGATAACTTCTACCCTGATTTGGCCCTGGCCTGTAGCTTTGGCGCAGAGGATGTGTGTTTGGTGGATATGCAGACAAAGATAAATCCCAGTGTCAAGATATTCTACCTGGATACAGATCTCCTTTTTAAGGAGACATACGATACAAGGGACAGGCTCATCAAAAGGTATGGCATATCACCGATACAGTGTCGTCCAGCCATGACTTTGGAGGAACAGGCAAAGTCCCATGGAGACAAGTTGTGGGCTGTAAACCCTGACCTTTGCTGCAAGATAAGAAAGATAGGTCCCCTCATGGAGGCGCTAAAGGGATTGAGGTGCTGGATAACCGGTATAAGGAGGGAGCAGGCCCCGACAAGGGCCAATGCCAGGGTATTGGAGTGGGATAAAAGGTTCAATCTTGTAAAGGTGAATCCCGTGGTAAGATGGACTATTGAAGATGTGTGGAATTATATTCATAAGCATGATGTGCCTTACAATATCCTTCATGACAAAAACTATCCCAGTATCGGATGTGAACCATGCACTAAGCCTGTTAAATCAGGCGAGGACCCGCGAGCAGGCAGGTGGGCAGGGTTTCAGAAGACAGAGTGCGGGTTGCATAATAAATAAAATGCAATACAAACGCAAGAAATGGCTTTAGACAAGGCAAACGACGAGGAAAACCACAGGCATACTTTTTAGTATGTCGAGGATTTTCCGAGGAGTCTAACGCAGTATAAAGACATTTATTGCGTTTGTTATCAAACAATATGACTTCATACAATCTTACACATCTAAAACAGCTTGAAGCTGAATCCATCCATATCATCCGCGAGGTGGCCGCGGAATTCGACAATCCGGTCATGCTCTACTCAATAGGCAAGGATTCTTCCGCGCTCGTTCATCTGGCGCGCAAGGCATTCTATCCTGCGCCGCTGCCTTTCCCTCTCCTTCATGTCGATACAACATGGAAATTCAGGGATATGATTGCCTTTCGCGACAGCTTCTGCAAGAAACACAACCTGAAGCTAATCGTTCATATCAACAAGGAAGGGATTGAAAAGAACATCAATCCATTTGACCACGGCTCAAATATCTATACGAATGTTATGAAAACAGAAGCCCTTCGTCAGGCGCTTGACGCAGGCGGATATGATGCGGCTTTTGGAGGGGCAAGGCGCGATGAGGAGAAATCAAGGGCCAAGGAACGGATATATTCGTTTCGCGACAAAAAGCACCAATGGGATCCCAAGAATCAGCGCCCTGAACTTTGGAGCATCTATAATGGAAAAATCAAAACAGGCGAATCAATCCGGGTATTTCCTCTATCCAACTGGACTGAGCTTGACGTGTGGCAATATGTTTATCGGGAGCATATTGATATTGTCCCCCTTTACTTTGCCAAAGAGAGGCCGGTGGTAAAACGAAACGGCAATCTAATTATGGTGGATGACGAACGTTTCAGGCTTCTGCCCGGAGAAAAACCTGAAATCAAGATGGTCCGTTTCCGCACCCTCGGCTGCTATCCCCTTTCCGGGGCAATAGAATCTACTGCCGCCTCCTTGCCTGAAATTATACAGGAGATGCTTCTTACAAGGCAGTCTGAAAGGCAAGGCAGGGTCATAGATTACGACGAGGCGGCCTCCATGGAAAAGAAGAAACGCGAAGGTTATTTTTAATGGTAAACGAACAGGAACTTATACAGAAGGATATATTGGCATATCTGAAACGGCAGGAAGGCAAAGAGCTTCTGAGGCTTCTTACCTGCGGCTCTGTGGACGACGGCAAAAGCACGCTTATAGGGCGGCTGCTTCACGACACAAGACTCATTTACGAAGACCAGCTCGCCGCCATAAGAAGGGAAAGCGCAAAGCGCGGCGCCAATGATGAGCTTGATTTGTCCCTCCTTGTTGACGGCCTTGCCGCAGAGCGGGAGCAGGGGATTACGATAGATGTGGCATACCGCTACTTTTCCACAGACAAGCGAAAATTTATTATCGCGGATACGCCCGGCCACGAACAGTATACCCGCAACATGGCTACAGGCGCATCCACATGCGACCTTGCCGTTATCCTCGTTGATGCGCGGTATGGCATCCTGCCCCAGACCAAACGGCACAGTTTTATATGCTCCCTGCTCGGCATAAAGCACATCGTTGTGGCAATCAATAAAATGGATCTGGCGGGTTATGACGAAGAGGTCTTCAATAAGATTTGCGGCGACTATAAATCCTTTTCAGCCCGGCTTGATATAGACGATATTCACTTTATCCCCATATCGGCGCTCAAGGGGGATAATGTCGTCGAGGCGAGCCAAAACATGCCGTGGTTCAAATCAGGGCCTCTCCTGAATTATCTTGAAACAATACATATAAGCTCCGACCGCAATCTTATTGACCTGCGCCTGCCTGTCCAGTATGTCATCAGACCTGACCTGAATTTTCGCGGCTTTGCAGGCGCTATGGCATCGGGCATCCTGCGTCCGGGAGAAGAAGTGGTTGTCCTTCCGGGCGGGCAGAAGAGCCGTGTTAAAGACATATTCGCGTTTGACGGAAAACTTGAAGAGGCCTTCCCTCCGCTTGCAGTAACCGTCACCCTTGAAGACGAGATAGACGTAAGCCGCGGCGATATGTTCGCCAGGCCGGACAACACCGCCAGGGTCGCAAGAGAGTTTGAGGCGATGATTGTATGGATGACGGAGGAGCCGATGACTCCCGGTAATAAATATCTGTTCAAGCACACCACAAACATGGTAGGAGGGACGATATCCAGCTTGCGCTACAGGGTCAACACCAACACCATTGAGAGCGAAGAATGGAAAGACCTGAAGATGAACGAGGTGGGACGTTGTCATGTCTCTTTGGAGCGCGCCATACCTTTTGACGCATACAAAAAAAACCGCGCAACCGGCGCGTTTATCATTATAGACAGGCTCACCTTCAATACGGTCGGCGCAGGCATGATTATCGACCGCGAGACAGCAGGCGAACAGGCCGGAAATTTCTGGGAGATCGCAGTATCAGGCGAACTCCTTCAACGTCAGACAAGCCGTGTAACCGAGACGGAGCGTCTGGAGCGGTATAAGCACAAGCCTGTAACCATCCTGCTCACAGGGCTTGCCTGCTCGGGAAAAACAACCATTGCCCATGCGCTTGAACGTCGCCTCTTTGATAACGGAAAGGTTGTTGCCGTGCTTGACGGGGCTGACATGCGCCTTGGCATCAGCAAAGATCTCGGCTGGACGGCAAACGAGAGGTCGGAAAACATGCGCCGCGCATCGGAAATTGCAAAATTCATTAACAATTCAGGCCTTATCTGCATCTGCGCCTTTGTTGCGCCAAGCCGTGATATCCGCGACAAGGCGCGTAAACTCATAGGAGAAGACAGGTTTATTGAAATATATATTACCGCACCTGAAGAGGCTCTGCGGAAAAGAGATACGCAAGGAGTTTATAAAAAGGCGGATAAGGGAGAGCTTAAAGAATTTCCTGGCGTATCCGCTCCATACGATGAGCCAAGGTCTCCTGAACTTATTTTGCAGACCGACAAACTAACGGTTGAAGAGTGTGTTGACAGGATTATCCGTTTTCTGGAAGGTAAAAAAAGATGATACTCGGCGTTCCAAAAGAAATTAAAGATAAAGAATATCGCGTTGCAATAACGCCGGCCGGTGTTGATGCGCTTGCAAAGGCGGGGCATGAGATAATCATTGAGAAAAATGCCGGCATTGGAAGCGGAATAAGCGATCAAGAATATATCAATACAGGCGCAGAGATGCTTGCAGAAGCCAATGAGATATTTAAGCGGGCAGATATGATTGTAAAGGTTAAGGAACCGCTGCCGCAAGAATATCCATTGTTAAGAAAAGAGCAAATACTTTTTACCTACCTTCATCTTGCGCCTATGCCGGAATTGACCGTTGCGTTGATTAAAAGCGGTGCGGTTGCCATTGCGTATGAGACGGTTGAGCTTCCCGACGGCAGTCTTCCGTTGCTGACTCCAATGAGTGAGGTTGCCGGCAAGGCAGCTGTTCAGGTCGGCGCATATTATCTTATGAAAGCGCACGGCGGAAGCGGGATACTTCTCGGCGGCGTGCCTGCCGTTGAAAAAGGAAAGGTGGCCATTATCGGCGGAGGGGTGGTGGGGACAAATGCCGCCAAGGTGGCTGTCGGTCTCGGCGCAAAGGTTGTTATAATAAACCGCAGTCTTGAAAGGCTGCGTTATCTGGACGATATTTTTGGCGGCAGGATAGAGACCATAGCTTCCAATTCTTATAATATTGAGAAGGCGGTTGCAGATGCCGACCTTGTTATAGGCGCAGTTTTGATTACAGGCGCAAAGGCGCCGCATCTGGTTACAAGAGGCATGGTTTCAAACATGAAAAAAGGCTCTGTGATTGTGGATGTGTCTGTTGACCAGGGAGGCTGTGTGGAAACCATAAAACCTACGAGCCACTCAAACCCTGTTTATGAGGTAGACGGCATTATTCACTACGGCGTTACAAATATGCCAGGCGCTGTGCCAAGGACATCCACGTTTGCCCTTACAAACGCAACACTGCCTTATGTCATAAAACTGGCCAACCTCGGAATGGAGGCATTGAAAAAAGACCCTGCGCTGGCAAAAGGCGTTAATGTGTTTAAAGGCAAGATTACCTGCAAGGCTGTTGCAGATTCTGCGGAAAACAACTTTACACCGCTTGAAAAAATCTTATAACATCCTCTTGTCCCAAAAATAGACATTGATTTTTGGGAAAACCTGTAAGTTGTCTGCCAGACGAGGCAGAGGCCATTTTTGCGACGAGCGACCCCTCTCTTTCCCCCCTTTAATAAAGGGGGGATGAAAGGGGGGTTGGCGAGGAGCAAAAATGCGCCGATAACAAAGTATGGCAGGCAAATCGCAGGTTTGTAAAATAGCGAAGTTTTTAATCGCTATTTTACG
>CAZVZI010000158.1:0-4937 GCA_964631455.1 uncultured Thermodesulfobacteriota bacterium
CTGAATGAACGTTCATCCTACGGCAGTGTAAATCTGCTCTACGGCGTAAAGGGCCCGGATGAAATACTTTTCAAGGATGAGCTGATTCAGTTGGAGCGGGCAGGAAATGTCAATATTCAAATTACAATTGACAAACCTCATCCGGAGTGGAAGGGACATACAGGCGTTGTGACAACCTTTATTCCGCCTCTTAGGGTTGACGAAACAAAAACTGCTGCGATAGTAGTCGGCCCGCCGGTTATGTATAAATATGTGATTATGAGCCTCGGCGACAAAAGGATAGCAGGCCATGATATTTATCTGTCGCTCGAAAGGCGGATGAAATGCGGGCTTGGCAAGTGCGGCCATTGCCAGATAAACAGCGTATATGTGTGCCAGGAAGGGCCTGTGTTCAGGTTGAGCGATATAAGGTATCTGAGGGAGGCAATTTGACCCTTGACAAAACAGCCGGTTTTATCTGAAGATAAACAGAGTCTATTGGCTCTCAAATATTAAGTTTTTTTTTGTAGCTTGCCCATTTATGGGCGTCTTGTAACTCAAGGCTTTAGCCTTGAAAAACTCAAACCTGAAGGTTTGAGTTACAAGTGCCGATAAATCGGCAGACTACAAAAATATCAACAGGAGGCAAAAGGGTTTATGACGCTTAACTACGAGGTTATACATGGCCTGGATTTTACAAACGAGGACATAACGGCATGTCTTAAGAGACAAGGGCTTTTGTCGCTTGAGCTTGAGTTTAGCAAGGCATGCAACCTAAAGTGCATATATTGCTATGCCGGCGCAGGCAATGCCCTTAACGACGAACTGACCCTCGCTGAAATCAAGGATGTTATAGATCAGGCTGCTGAGCTTGGGGCAAAAAAAATAATCCTCCTCGGCGGCGGAGAGCCTCTTATGTATGAAGGGCTTGTTTCGGTTGTGGAACATATTCATAAAAAAGGGCTGCATCAGAATATTTTTACAAACGGCATGCTCCTCACAAAAGAGGCTGCCGGTTTATTGTTTGAGTACGGAGTTTCTGTTGTTGTAAAGCACAACAGCAATATGCCTGATATTCAGGATAAACTCGCAGGAGTCAAAGGCGCTTACAACAAAATAAAACAGGGTTTTAAATATCTGCTGGAGGCAGGGTATCCGAACGGCAAAGGCCAGCTTGGCATTCAGACCGTTATATGCAGACAGAATATTAAGGAAATCCCCGAAATGTGGATATGGGCGCGGGAAAGAGGCATCGTCCCCTACTTCGAGATAATCACAAATCAGGGAAGGGCAAAGGAGCATAAAGAGCTTCGTGTCTCGAATGAGGAGATAAGAAAGGTATTTGAAGAGCTTGAATATATAGACGAAACAAGATTCGGGAATAAATGGAGTCCTCACCCGACCATTGCGTCATTTACCTGCAAGAGGCATCTTTATTCATGTCTTGTAAATTCACAAGGCTATATCCAGCCGTGCACAGGCATTGACATGCCTGTTGGAAATGTCAGACAGGAGAAGCTGAAAGGCATCTTAAAGAAAAGTCCTGCAATACAGAAACTCAGAAATATCTACGCCAATATACAGGGCGAATGCAAGGAATGCGAATTTGCATTCGACTGCTATGGCTGCCGTGGAAACGCATATCAGCTTACCGGCAATTTTCTTGCGTCCGACCCCGCATGCTGGCTGAATAAAAAGGCTAAAAAGGCAGAGCCTGCCCATGCGAATCCTTCTCATGTTTGCCAATAGGGTCGAAAATGCGGAAACCTGAATTTTGTCAGATTGGCGCATAAATCGGAGTTGCGGGATATTTTCTAATGAAAAAAATAATCTTCCTCGTATCCCTCTTATTCGTATTTCATACTCACCTCTCCCGCGCTGCCAACATTGACACCTCTTTAAAATTTTCCACCATAGAAACAAAACATTTTTCCATTCACTTTCATCAAGGGCTTGAGGATGTGGCTCAAAAAGCCGCATCCATAGCCGAGAATGCGCACACCATCTTAACCTCGGAGTTTAAATGGGAGCCAAGGGAAAAGACGCAGATTGTCCTGATAGACGACTCGGATTTTACAAACGGATGGGCCAATGTGCTTCCATACAATACTATTTATATTCAGGTTGTTCCGCCGTCAATAGATATGACTATCGGCGAATACGAAGACTGGCTTAAAATTCTGATAACCCACGAATACACCCATATACTGACAATGGACACTGCAAGAGGCTATTCGGAAATAATGCGCGGCATATTCGGGAAGCCCATACCAGGGGGTGACCCTTTTTCATTTCTTGTGTTTATTGCAGCGGCGCCGCCCAATGTGTTTTTGCCACGGTGGTGGCATGAGGGCATTGCAACCTGGTCGGAGACAGAACATACGTCAATTGGCAGAGGGAGAAGCACATACTACGAGATGATACTCAGAATGGCTGTTGCGGATGACAATATCCCAACGGTTGACAAATTAAACGGCGAGGTTCCATACTGGCCTGACGGACACATGCCTTATATATTCGGTTTGAGATTGCAAAAATATATTGCCGATAAATACGGCAAAGATGCCCTTGGTAAACTCAGCTTAAAACATGCAGGAAGATTTCCCTATTTTCTAAACGGCGCGCCTCAAGACCTGTTTCAGGACAAAGACTATGTTTCGCTTTATGACGAGATGGCGGAGGATTTAAAAAAGGAAGAGAAAGGGCAGGTAGAGCTGTTAAAACAGAGGCCTTTTACGCCGTTTAAGCTGTTCAATATGGACGGCGAACTCCTCACAAACCCAAGATATTCGCCGGACGGCAGCATGCTCGCCTTTAATAGGCGGGACCCTCACGGCCACGAGGCGATAATAATTGTGGATAAAGACGGCGCAGAGGTAAAAGGTGCAGTTAGAAGACGATATTCAGACCACAGCATATCGTGGTCTCCTGACGGCGAATATTTATATTTCAGCCAGGCAGAGGTCAATAATGGGTATAATATTTATCAGGATTTGTATTCATACAATATCAAAAAACAAAAACTGGAAAGATTGACCTACGGTCTCCGTATAAAAGAGCCTGATGTGTCGCCGGACGGCAAGAGGTTTGCAGTTGTCGTAAACAACAGGGGGAGTCAAAACCTTGCTCTGCTTGCTTTTGAAAAGGGTGAGCCCAAACTGGAGATAATCCCCCTTTCACCCCCCTTTGAAAAAGGGGGGCCGGGGGGGTTGAGGGTTTCAACTCCGCGATGGTCTCCTGACGGCAATTTTATTGTGTATTCTGTGACAAGCAATGATGGAAAGAGCAGCCTGTATCTTTATAATATAAAAGAAAAGACGCACAAACAGCTTTTTGAAGAGGTTGGAAGCAACGGATACCCGACGTGGTCAAGGGATGGCAGATACATCATCTACACATCCGACAAAACAAATGTCTACAACCTTTTTGCGTATTCAATGGGAGAGGGAAGGAGGTATCAGGTTGCGCATATACTCGGCGGCGCGTTTCAGCCCGATGTTTCTGTTGACGGAAAAAATATTGTTTTTTCCAGTTACGATTCCAGGGGTTTTAAAATTGCAAGAATGGAATATAATCCTGAAAAGTGGATGTCTTTGCCAAGCCCTACAATAAAACCGTATTGGAATGAATCCGCCTCAGGCGGAGCAGACAAAAAACAGGTAACAGAACAGCCTCAAGATGTTTTGCAATCCAAATCCTATTCAGCGCTGGACACACTCCCTCCCCGCTTCTGGCTTCCGACATTATCCGGCGACAAAGACGGCCCTGTATTGGGCGCATTCACCGCAGGCCAGGATGTTCTCGGCTATAACACCTATTATATTGAAGCCGGCTATGGCGTTGACAGCAGCAGGATATATTATGATGCGGTTTATTTAAATGACTACACCTACCCTGCCTTTATGATTAGGACATATGAAAGGCCTGTCCTGTATTCGGACTTTCTTCAAAAGGAAGACTATTATGAATTAAACAAAGGGCTTATTCTCAGCATGTCAATTCCGATAAATTATCTGGAAACAGGATACAGTTTTATCATCGGCTGGCATTTGCAAAAGCAGGAGGCAATGAGCGATCTTGTTAACAATAAATTCAAGGACATAGAGGTATTTCAGGGAAAACGGAACAATATCTTTGCAGGCATTGAGTTTAACAGCAGCCTCAAATACCCATATTCTGTAAGCCATGAAGAAGGCCGCAAAATAAGCCTGTTATACAGGCATTATGACGGTAATATCGGAAGCGATTTGAATTCAAGGGAGTATCTTGCTTCATATTCACAATATTTACTGATGCCGTTCTCAGGCCCGCTGATACACAATGTCCTTTATCTTAATCTTAAAGGCGCTGCGTCAGAGGGGGACAGGATAAATCAGCAGGCGTTTCAACTTGGCGGCGATTATTTGCAGTCTGAATTTCCGCTGAGAGGCTATCCGTCCAGATTTGCAACAGGCCCATACATTGCCACAGGAACGCTTGAATACCGCACTCCCATCGTATATATCCTCCACGGCATAAACACAAAACCGATCTTCTGGGACAGGGTGCATGCAGCCTTTTTTGCAGATGCAGGAGAGGTGTGGGGCGACGGCAGAGGAGCCGCTTATAACAGATTAAAGGTAGGCGTAGGCATGGAGGCCAGGCTTGATATGACAATAGGCTACTGGCTTGAAATTACGCCTGCGCTCGGCATAGCCCGCGGCCTGACCGAGGGTGGAGAGACAAGAATATATTTCACCATATATACAAATTTATAACCCCTTGCTTTTTTTAAAAAACGTGCTAAAAATAAACATGATTATAAAAATGAAGGAGGTCTAAAATGGCAAGAATACTATGCATGATGATATTGACCGTATCGTTTTTCCTTCCGGGCATTGCTGTTTCTCAGGATATCTCTTTTGAAGTTAAAGCCGCAGCAGATAGCTGGGAACCATCGTCAATCACGGTAAAGAAAG
>CAZVZI010000159.1:0-4936 GCA_964631455.1 uncultured Thermodesulfobacteriota bacterium
ATCCTCGCCAAGCAATTTATTAACCGCTATGCCAATATCCCTGTCTCCATTGCTTACAATAATAACAAAGAGCTTGCTCCTCTTCCTGCCTGCGCTGCCAAGGTTCATGGCCTCCTCAAGCCTCACAAGCGGAATCACGCTATCCCTCATCCTTAAAACCTCTCTCCCGGCTACAAGCTCCACATCTTTTGTAAACACCCTTGTTATCTCCTTTACAGAGCCGAGCGGGATGGCAAGAAGCCTCTCTCCCGCATTGAAAAGAATTGCCTTTATTATGCCAAGCGTCAATGGAAATCTGAGGACAAAGGTCGTTCCCTTCCCCACTTCAGTCTTGATATTAACACTGCCTCTTAAGCCCTCAACTGCCGCCTTTACAACATCCATGCCAACGCCCCTGCCTGACACCTCGCTTACAACCTTTGCAGTTGAAAAACCGGGCAGGAATATAAAATCAATAGCCGCCTTATCATCAATCTTTTCCAGCTCTTCCTGGCTTATGAGCCCCTTTTCCAGCGCCTTGTCCTTCAATCTTTTTGGGTTAATGCCGCGTCCGTCATCCCTGACCTCTATGACAATATCATTCCCCTGGTGATATGCCTCAAGCGCTATAATGCCTTGCCTGTCCTTACCTGAAGCCTCTCTCTCCTCCACGGTTTCTATGCCGTGGTCTATTGCGTTTCGCACAATATGAATCAGCGGCTCGCCTATAACATCCACAAGCCCTTTATCCACCTCCGTGTCTTCGCCGTGTATAACAAGCCGGACATCCTTATTGCTTGCCTTTGCAATGTCCCTCACTACCCTCGGGAACCGCTTGAACACCCTGTCTATAGGCAGCATCCTGACCTTCATAACGCTTCTCTGCAGATCAGAAAGGCTTCTCTCTATAAATGAATTGGCATAAGCAAATCTGCCGATCAGCTCTTCCCTTGGAAACCGCTCTTCAAATTCCGATAAAAGCTGAGATATCATTGAACGGCCTACAATAAGCTCTCCCATCAGATCCATAATCTGGTCTACCTTTTCCGATTCAACCCGTATTGTGCCTGCCGGGGATACGGCTGCTATCTTTGCAGAAGCGCGCGTAGATTCGGCAATATCATTGGAAACAACCGCAAGCCCTCCCTCTTCTCTTAGTTCCTCTATAGACACATCGCCGATAACGCCGGGGATATTGCACAGGTTTTTTACATCATCCCTGCCCATAGCGCTTGCTATTATCAAGCCGATGTTATCAACTGATTCAACCATACTGCTGTCCAATGGCGGATGGACTTTTATGACATCTCCAAGGCAGGGGAGGTGTTGCGAGATTATTACCGCTCCTGCCGATTTCATCTGGCAATCCTTGCTGAACCAAAGCGTCGCAATATATATGCTTTTCCCCTGCCTCCGGCAGTCGGATAACAACAGTTTCTCATATTCGCTGAGTGAATTAAGGAGCTGCGACGGAGATATATTCTGTCCGGCTGAGGCTGGTTCAACGTCTCTATTTTTAAGAAAATCATCAATGGCGCCTATGATAACAGGAGCAAGGGATTCCTCTTTGCCTGTGCGGCTTGCATCTATTGCCCCGCTCATGCAATCCGCAATCTTTAACAAAAGGTCTGTCACATCGCTGTCCATGTCAACTAATTTATTCTCAACAGCCTGAATCAGGTCCTCTGCCCTGTGGGTAAGATGTGAAAACTCTTTCAGCCCGATGGACGCGGAATCTCCCTTGAGAGTGTGGAATATCCTCTTAATAGTTTTCAATTTAGAGCCTGTATCCTTACTCTCCTCAAGGGAAAGCGTTTCCTGCACAAGAGACTCTATCAACTCCACTGCCTGCTGATAAAATGTCTCCTTCAGGCTCTTAATGTCTTCTTCGCTTAATTGTAATTGGCTTAAGTCTTCCATAGTTTTTGTTAGTGAGCAGTTTTTACTGCTTACAGCTTACTGCTTACAGCTTACTGTCCTTTATTATTCGTGCAGCACCTTCTTTATTTCAGAAAGCAACTGCTCAACCGAAAACGGCTTTGTAAGGCATCTTATGGCGCCTGCCTTTATGGATGACGCCATATCTCCGCTTCCTGCCACGCCTGAAAAGGTGATAACAGGCATACCCGGATATATCTTCCGCAATATTCTTACCGCATTTATGCCGTCAAGATTCGGCATCATAATATCAAGAAGACCCATGTCAAATTTATCATCAAGGGCCTTTAGCACCGCCTCAACTCCATCCCTTGTCAACGTCACACTGTATCCCGCCTCCTCCAGTTCGCTCCTTAAGACCTCTGCGAAGTTTTTCTCGTCATCTGCAAGCAATATCTTCTTCACTTATCTCACCTCCCTTTTATTTTTTCTTCCTTGTTACCCATTTTATCTGTGAAATCATCTGAGATATTGTAAACGGCTTATTCAAACAGGCCGTTGCCCCTTTCATTATTGAATCTATCATAATATCCTTTTCAACCTTTCCTGAGCAGGAAACAATGCCGATATCGGGAATTATCTTCTTGATTATCTTTATCGTGTTTATGCCGCTCATATCAGGCATTACCATATCGACAATCAGAACGTCAAACCGTTCGGCTGATGGTTCGACATGGTTCGACAATCTCACCATGACATTGTCACCCTGAGCCTGTCGAAGGGTCACGCCGAAGCCTGCTGTTTCCAGAGCCGCAAGAACAGCATCAACGCCGTTTTTCAGCCACGTTATGGTATAGCCCTGCTCCTCTAACTCTTCCTTTAAAAGTCTGCCGAGATTTTCTTCGTCTTCTACCAATAGTATATTCATAGTGAGCAGTAAGCAGTGAGCAGTAAGCAGTTAAAAGAAAAACGGCTTACTACTTGCTATTTTTTTCTAATGATCTCCGCAATCCATATGTCAGGGCAAGACACTCATCAAGCATTTTACCAATACGCTGATAGGCATTTTCTGAAATATATCCTAAATGAAATGCGACTTCAATTTGAGTATCTATTTCATTCAACGATCCGACTGCATTTGATAAAAAATTAGCAAACTGCTGCACGGTTCTATCGGCTGCGCCCTCAGCAATGTTTGACGGAACCGATACGGCTGCGCGCCTTAATTGTGATGTCAAACCATATATTTCTTCTTTCGGAAATATTTTTGTTTCGTTGTAAATAGCAGTTACTAAATTCATGGCTTTCTGCCATGCTATAAGGTTTTTATGCGGTTTCTTATCTTTCATTTGACTGCTCGCCGCTTACCGCTCACTGCTCACTTTTTTCTGATACACTGTCCCTCTGTCTTTATGGATGAACACAAAGTTTTCATTTATGCCTTGAAGCGTCTCTGTATGGCCGAGGAAGAGATACCCTTTGGGGGCAAGGCACTGATGAAACCTCTCAATAACCTCTTTTTGCGTCTGCATGTCAAAGTATATCAGGACATTTCTGCAAAAAACCACATCAATATTGGAGAAACCATTATCATACATCAGATTATGAAAGTCAAAGGTGGTAAGCCTCTTCAGTTCATCCCTTACCTGAAAGCTGCCGTCCTTCGGAGTAAAATATTTTCTTGCAGAATTTTCATCTATGCCGTCCATCTTCTCCTTCGGATATATGCCCTGCTGGGCAGCCTCAAGCACGGTCAGACTCAAATCAGAGGCAAGTATATTCACCTTCCAGCCTTTGATATCCGTCATCACATCGTTAAGTATCATTGCAATGGTATAAGGCTCCTGGCCCATTGAACATCCTGCGCTCCATATCTTAAGGCTGAAATCATTCTTTGCCCTTTTTCTGTGGAGAAGCTCTGGAAGCGCAATGTTTTGAAAGAGGTCAAGCTGGGGCTTGTTGCGGTAAAACGACGTCTCATTTATGGTAAGGGCGTCCAAAAGCGCCAGAAACTCAGCCTTGTAATCCGCCCCCTCTCCTGTAATGAGTTTATAATAGCGGTAATAACTCTTGATTCCTGTAGCCCTCATCCTCTGATTAACCCTGTTCTGCATGAAATCCTTTTTCTCAGGCTTAAGGTGTATGCCGCACTCATCATATACCAGAGTTTTAAACAGCCTGAATTCCTCATCAGTCATGGCATTGCTTGAAGGCAAAGGGGCAAACGGCGTTGTTTTTATAGCCTCATTCTGCATAGGTTGTTTATTTCTTCACTCCTGCCAATTTGCCTGTCTCAGCCTTTGAAACCCTGACCTTCTGCCTTGCGCCTTCCTCTTCCATATTAAATCTTCCCCCCACCTCTATCAATGAGTCAGATTGCCTGGAAAGCTGTTCCGCCGATGCGGCAAGCTCTGTGGAGCTGGATGCATTCTGCTGAACCATATCACGGAGTTTTTCCACTGCCTTGACTACCTGCTCTGTGCCGCTTGCTTGCTCGTCAGCCGATGCGCTCACTTCCCGGGTTACCTCATTGAGTTTCGACACTGCCTTGCTTATCTGGTTGCATCCGCCAGCCTGCTCGGATGTTGCGGCGCTGATTTCCGATGAGTATCTGGATACTTCCGTTACTGAGGTTTCTATCTTTTTTAATGAGTCTACTACTTCTGCTGAGAGCCTTAATGCCTGCTCCACTACGCCTACATTTCTTTCTACATTGTTTACTGCGCTCTGTGTGTCTTTCTGGATGCCGTAGATAAGATCCCCTATTTCTTTTGTGGATTTTGCAGATCTTTCTGCAAGTTTTCTCACCTCATCCGCAACTACGGCAAAACCCATGCCGTGCTCGCCTGCCCTTGCCGCTTCTATGGCTGCGTTCAGGGCTAATAGGTTGGTCTGTTCTGCTATGTCGTCTATGACTTCTACTATTTTGCCGATGTCTTCAGCCCTTCCGCCCAACAACCTTATGGTGTCGCCTGAGGATGTGATTACTCTTGTTATTTCGTTCATGCCGCTTGATGATTTGTCAACTGCGTTCCTACCTGAATTTACTGCTTCGGCTGCTTTGCCGGAGAGTTCGGCA
>CAZVZI010000160.1:0-896 GCA_964631455.1 uncultured Thermodesulfobacteriota bacterium
CAAAAGCAGAGATATCTTCCAAGACTTTGCAAAGGCGAATTCATAGGATGCTTTGCCCTTACTGAGCCGGGCGCAGGAAGCGACACCGCAAGCATTATGACCAGCGCAGTTTTGAAAGGCAATGAATGGGTATTAAACGGCACAAAGACATGGATAAGCAGCGGCAGTATCGCAGATATCTCGATTATATTTGCAGTAACTGATAAGACAAAAGCACATCACGGCATAACGGCATTTATTCTGGAAAAAGGAAGCCCTGGTTTTTCTACAAAAGATATAAAAGGCAAGCTCGGACTTCGGGCATCCAATACAGCAGATCTTATTTTTGAGGATTGCAGAATCCCTAAAGATGCTGTTTTGGGCGACGTGGGCAACGGTTTTACTGTTGCCATGAGCGCGCTTGACAA
The DNA here is from genome assembly GCA_964631455.1 of uncultured Thermodesulfobacteriota bacterium. Lineage (GTDB taxonomy): Bacteria > Desulfobacterota > GWC2-55-46 > UBA9637 > UBA9637 > JACRNJ01. The sequence continues at coordinate 408 of CAZVZI010000160.1, forward strand.
CGGCAGGTATGGCGTTGCATCGGGTTGCGTTGGCATCATACAGGGGTGCATAGATGCATGCACGAAATATGCAAAGGAGAGGCGTCAGTTTGGCAAACCTATTGCCGGCTTTCAGCTTATTCAGGATAAGATTGCAAGGATGGCAGTTGACTGCGATGCAGCAAGGCTCCTTGTATACAGGGCAGGCCATCTTAAAAACAAGGACGTCATAAATACCGTTGAAACATCTATAGCCAAATACTTTGCCAGCGAGGCGGCAAACAGGGCAGCATCAGACGCAGTGCAGATATTCGGCGCATACGGATATTCAAATGAATATCCTGTTGAGAGATATTTCAGGGATGCAAAGGTGGCAACTATTTATGAGGGAACATCTGAGATACAGAAACTGATTATCGGCAGCCATGTTTTGGGGGTCAAGGCGTTCGCTTGATTAAACGTTGAAAAAACATTGACAAAAAAGCGGAGAATAGATAATAATATTTCTTT
>CAZVZI010000160.1:906-4905 GCA_964631455.1 uncultured Thermodesulfobacteriota bacterium
AATGTTGATAAAAAATGAATGGCTAATAATATATGCTTCATTCGCAGGAAATGCACGCAGTAATTGCGAACGGTGCACGCCCCCGTAGCTCAGATGGATAGAGCAGCAGATTCCTAATCTGTTGGCCGGACGTTCGAATCGTCTCGGGGGCGCCAATTATTATATGGAGGAGGGAATATGTCAGTTTCAGCGTATGTATTTATAGAATGTGAACACGGCAAATCAATGGCCGTGGCAGAGAAGGCAAGCAGGATAGGTGGCGTGAGGGAGGCACACGCTGTGACAGGCCCTTATGATGTAATCGCCTATGTTACAGCCTCTAATTTTAAGGTGTTGGGCGATGTTGTAATAAAAAAGATTCAGGGGATTGCAGGGGTAAAGAAAACCCTGACTAATGTGATAGTTGAATGAAATTCAACTGCCTGCCGGTTTTCTTATTATCCGCTCTATATGAAAAAAACAGGTCGTTTCTGCACGATGTGCAGAGGTCTTCTACGGAAATATTTTTTTCTAAGAGGCCTATATCCAACATCTGAACAAAATTTGCCTTTTTTAAGTCAAGTCTCCAGACGTTGTCCTGTTTCTTTATAAATTCAGCAACTCCAAGCTCCGAGCCCTTAACTCCAAACTCGTTCACAACTGCCTCATCAACCTTATAACAGCATGCTCCGATGGAGGGCCCTATTGCGGCCAGAATTTGTTTTTTATCAGAGCCAAATTGTTTTATCATAGCTTCTATTGCCTTTTGAGCAACAGCTTTTACTGCTCCCCTCCAACCGGCATGAACCACCCCGATAACCTTTTTAACAGGGTCAGCCAGCATAATCGGGACACAATCTGCGGTCAAAACGGCTATTGCAATGCCACATTGATTGGTTATTATGGCATCTGCTGATGTTTTGGAAAGACCTGATATATTTTTTACAGGTTTGTCAATAAGCAGGATATCATTCCCGTGAACCTGATTTATTGTTAAAAGTCTTTTGACGTCAAAACCAAACAGCCTTCCGACAGCAGCCTTATTATTCTCTATATTTGCAATATCGTCTCCATCCCGCATATCAAAATTTAAGGATGAAAACGGCGGTTTGCTGATGCCTCCGGTTCTGGACAAAAAGCCGTGACTTATGGAATCAACGGATTCCAATATGGACGATGAAGCATATTGTATGCCATCAGTTTGCTTTAACAAGCCTCCTCCAATGCAGTTATGATACCCTTTATATCATCGGGCAAGGGCGCTGTAAACTCCATATATTTTTGTGTTTCAGGATGGATTATGCCGAGGGTTTGCGCATGGAGGGCCTGACGTTTGAGATTTTTTAAGAGCATGGCTGTTTTTGGCGGAAGTCCGGATGGCATATTTTTTTTACCGTATACAGGGTCTCCTGCAACAGGGTGGTGAATGGCTGACAGATGCACCCGTATCTGATGCGTTCTGCCTGTTTCAAGCGTCGCTTCAACGAGCGTAAAATTATCAAACCTCTTTAGCACCCTGTAATGTGTAACCGCCCTTCTACCCCTGCTTGTTCTGACAGACATCTTTTTTCTCTCAGATATATGTCTTCCTATGGGAAGGTCAATTGTTCCTTCATCATTTTTAACAATACCCCAGACAAGCGCCAAATATTTTCTCTTAATCGAATGTTCTTTGAACTGTTTGGCCAAGAAATGATGGCTTTTATCCGTTTTTGCAACTACCAAAACCCCGCTTGTATCTTTGTCAATGCGATGCACTATGCCCGGCCGCAAAGCTCCTCCTATGCCGGAAAGGTCTTTACAGTGATAAAGCAATGCGTTTACCAATGTCCCTCTTGCGCGGCCTGCGCCCGGGTGTACAGCAAGGCCATGCGGTTTGTTTATGATTATGATATGTCTATCCTCATAGAGAACATCCAAGGGAATTTTTTCAGGCTCTGTCTTGATAGGCTGGGGGGCTGGAATGGTAATGCTAACCCTGTCGCCTGCCTTTATCTTAACACCGGCCTTTGCAGGCTTGTTATTAAGAGATACCTGCCCATCTTCTATTAAATTTTTTATTCTTGACCGGGTTAAGTCAGGGAGTTTTTGCGAAAGGAAAATGTCCAGCCGGATATTTGTATCTGAGGAAACAACTGTAAAGGTATGGGGCATGGAAATAGGAAATGGAAGGTGGGGGGTTACCATATATCGGATTCTACATCGCCGCTCCTCTTTATAAGTATATCAACAATGGCCTTGTTATAAAAATTGGTCTTCTTCAACAGTTCCGCATCAACCCTGCTTTTGTAAAGGTCTTCCCCTTCTTTTAATTCTTTTTCCAGCGCCTCGAAGAGATTATCTTTCTTTATGCCTTCCTTTATCTTTTCCTTATTGTATAAACCAATATCGGAAAGGATCGTCCTGGCCAGCCTTGCGGCAGCCTCCGGTGATGTAATCAGCGCCATACTAAACCTTTTCCTTCAATATCTCTTGGGCCAGCAGTTCGCCGCCCATTTCTGCATTGGCTTTTACAAGCCTTTCTACAAGGTCTACATCTCTCTTTTTGAACGCCTCTATAATCTCATTGTGCTGTTTCACTGAACTCTGCATCCTTCCCGGCAGGGAAAGGGATGTTCTTCTAAACCGTTCGAACTGCTGGACGATTGTATGAATAAAATTATATAATTTATCGTTTCCGCACAGTTTTAAAAACACATCGTGCAGTTGATTGTCTAATTTAAAAAAGTTTTTTACATCATTTTTATCGGCGCATCTTTCCATTTGTGAATTTAAGTCTGCCATCCTCTGTATTTCTTTTTCGCCGATTTTGCAGCATGCCATCTTTGCCGCATAACCCTCAAGCAGGCCTTTTATAGCATAAAACTCTATTACATCCTTATCTGTAATAGGGCTTACAATCGCCCCTTTTCGCGGGGTAAATGTGATAAAACCCTCAGACTCCAATTGCCTGAAGGCTTCCCTTATAGGGGTTCTGCTTATGCCGAACCTTTCGGCAAGCTCAGGTTCCGGGACACGTTCGCCCGGTTTAAGCCCCCCCTTTATTATAGATTCTTTGACAAAATCAACGATCCGTTCCCTTAGAGTAAGGTGTCTTTCCACAGGATAATCAAGTATTTTAGCGGCTAGTCTCAAAGTTTTCTCCAAAATCTGTAAAAAGCAGGCTTAACCCTGAAAATAAAGTTGTGTTTTTCAACAGACCTGAACAAACAGGAATATATTATAAAATATACAGTATACATATTTAAAGGTCAATACCTTTTCTTTTTTTCGTCACTTCTCTATTGAAATCTGATAAAAATTTTGCTAAAAATTAGGCTGTCCGTCGCATTACGGGTCATGGGCCATGTTTTCTATCGCCCGTCATCCGTTTCTATCGGGAGGCGTGAATCTATGACACAACTTGTTTTATCCAATTCCATTCAATCATACCTTGTTCAGATAAACAGATTCCCTCTTCTGTCAAAAGATGAGGAATTTGAGCTTGCTGTTCACTTCAAAAAACACAACGACCTGGATGCCGTGCATAAGCTCATAACCTCAAACCTAAGATTTGTTGTAAAGGTCGCAATGGAATACAGGAATTACGGATTCAGGCTGGCTGACCTGATTCAGGAAGGGAATATCGGGTTGATGAAGGCAGTAAAGAAATTTGACCCGTTTAAGGGTTATCGCCTCATCACCTATGCGGTTTGGTGGATAAGGTCTCATATTCAGGCATTTATGCTGAAGAACTGGAGTCTTGTCAGCAAAGGGGTGGGCCTCCTTAAAAAGAAACTCTTTTACCAGCTTGAGAAGAATAACGAAAGTATAGAACGTTTAGAAGCCCTTCGACAGGCTCAGGGTGATAGTTGTCATGGTGAGCTTGTCGAACCATTGTCGAACCATCAGCCATCAGATGACATGGCATATCGCGATATGTCCCTTGATAATGATATTGGAAATGAAGGGGAGGGGACATATCTTGACATGCTTCCTGACACATCCCATAATCAGGAAGAAGCTATTGTCATGGCTCAG
>CAZVZI010000161.1:0-2760 GCA_964631455.1 uncultured Thermodesulfobacteriota bacterium
ATGGTTCTATCGGGGGCAGTAAGCAGGGATCAAACGGCAGCGTCAGAGCAAGCAGTTGGAACAATATTCCTATCATACGAATGAGCAATATAAATATTGAGCCATCTGAAAGCGGAAGCCTCAATGACCTTATAGCAGATACAAAGGATGGAATATTACTTCAGACAAATAAGAGTTGGAGCATAGATACACTGAGATTAAATTTTCAATTCGGAATGGAGATAGGATGGGAAATCAAAAAAGGCAAACTCACAAGACCGCTTAAAAATTGCATATATTCAGGCATAACCCCTGAATTTTGGAAATCATGCAATGTAATCTGTGGCAAAGAAGAGTGGCAAATGTATGGACTAAATTCATGCGGAAAAGGCGACCCTGTTCAATCCATATCAGTTGGGCATGGCGCAGCGCCTGCACGGTTTAGCAAGGTAAAAATCGGGGCAGTTAAATGTTAGCGGAATGTAAAATACTTGACAACTTGGTTAAAATTATATATTAGTTAATGTGCATATACTTAAAATGGTGAACTATGAAGGAAGCAGCAAGGTTATTTAAAATACTCTCGGTAGATAAGAGAATAGAGATTATTGAACTCCTTAAAAAAGGAGATACGAGCGTTAATGCCATGGCTGAGGCTTTAGGAATAACACAGTCAGCGGTTTCTCAGCATCTGAGGGTGCTTAAAGCGGCCGGTCTTGTAAAAGACAAACGGCAAGGATATTGGATATATTATTCTTTAAATAAAGATGTATTGGAAAAATGCAGACAGAGGCTTAATCGTATCTGTACCTGCGGATGTTTAGGCGGGCAGGTGAAATTGAGATAAATTTTTTTGTCATCCATATAAGTAGATATACATAAACTTATATAAGAGAGGAGGTGATAGCGATGACAAGGAACAACAAAGAAACCAAAGAAAAACCTGAAGAAAAGAAACCGCAAATCAAAAACGAAACAAAAAGCTCCTGCGGTTGCGGCTGTGTTCCGCCTGTAAAGACAAAGTAGCAGATAAAATTTGAGGGAGGGTGGATTGACAAGCAAATCTTCCCTCCCAATCTAAAACCGTATGGAGGTAAAAATGAGCGCGTTGATATTTATAACATTTTATTGGCTGCATCTCCTCGCAACCGTTGTATGGATTGGAGGAATTATCTTTATCCTTTTTATAGCAATACCATCGTCCAAGCAAGTTTTGGGGGCAGAGGCAGGCAAACTCATGGGAGAGATTTCTAAAAGATTTACTCCGTTGGCAAACTATAGTATATTTCTTCTGGTTATAACAGGGATTGCATTAGCAGGATTCAATAAGCAGTTTTCGGGAATCAGATTGTTTGAGAATAATTGGACTGCGGTTCTATCCTTGAAGTGCATTATAGTTTTTGGAATGGTTGTTATCCATTTTTATAGAGGGTTGATACTTATACCCAGGCTTGGAAGGACTGAATCTGCTTCAGAAAAGGCGAGGTTGCAAAGATTATCTCTGAATTTGGTTAAATGGAATTTTGGATTGGGGATGCTGGTTTTGCTGTTCAGCGGGATTTTATACCTTTTTAACATATGTTAGGCAGAGACAGAATAATAGAATTATTAGAAAACCTGATAAAAGAGGCGCGAAAACACGGCGCCGGGCAGGCTGAGGCGCTTTATGTGGGAAGCCATAATGCCGCAACAAGGTTTGCAAATTCGGCAATAATCCAGAATGTAAAAGAATCAAACAGACAAATATATTTTAGGATTTTATTGGATAAAAGGTTTGGCATTACATCTACAAATTCTCTACACATTGAGGATTTGAAGAGATGCTTGAAGAAGGCAATTGATATGGCGAGGCAATCAAAACCTTTAAAACTATCCTATTCTTTGCCAGAACCATCTGAATATCCAGAGATTAAAACCCACTTTCCTGAAACTGCAAACCTTACAATGTCCGATAAGATAAAAATGCTTGGCAGTATTTTCAAGAAACTAAAATCAGAAACTGAAAGCCCCCTCACCTCAATCCTCTCCCCTAAGGGGAGAGGGAAGGGTGAGGGGGTTAAAGCAGGCGGCGCATTTTCAACTTTGGAAACCGAGATAGGTATTGTAAATTCAAACGGTGTAAAGGCATACCAGCCGTTCACATCTGCCCATATAAGCCTTATAACATCATCTGATTCCACATCAGGATATGCAAGTCAGTCTGAGAGGAATATAAAGAATATGGACACTGAAAGACTTTTCCATACAGCGATGGGAAAGGTAGATGCAAAAAGAAAAAAGAAAAGATTGAAACCGGGAAGATACGATGTAATCCTTGAGCCCCCTGCCGTAAACGAACTCCTTGAATGGCTTGTTTATATAGGTTTTGGCGCTATGCCTTATATAGACGGCACAAGTTTTATGTCTGGAAATATCGGCAAAAAGATTATGGATAAGAAGATAACGATTTATGATGATGCCGCTGACTTATCAGGCTTTCCTGTGCCGTTTGATTTTGAGGGTGTTAGAAAAAAGAAAATGGAGATTATAAAAGACGGTGTTGCAAAAGGCGTTTGTCATGACACATTCCTTGCAAAAAAATACAAACGGAAGACAACAGGTCATGCGCTAACCCCTGAAGATATAGATGGACCGTTTCCATCAAATGTTTTTATAAAAAGTGGCGATCGTACGATTGATGAGATGGTGTCAACTATTGACAGGGGCATCCTTGTTACAAGATTTCATTATGTAAATGGTCTTCTTGACACAAAGATAGCATCCATGACAGGCATGACAAGG
>CAZVZI010000161.1:2770-4871 GCA_964631455.1 uncultured Thermodesulfobacteriota bacterium
AGGGATGGGGCATTTTACATAGAAGACGGAAAGATAAAATATCCCGTAGAGGATATGCGGTTTACAGAATCAATTCTGGAGGCATTTTCAAGGATTGAGGCAATCTCAAAGGAAAGACAGTCATTCCCAATGCTGTGGAGCGATATTGGGGCAAGTGTTGTGCCTGCTCTGCTTATAAAGGAGTTTAATTTTTCTGATTGAATCTTCTTTTTATCTTGACAATTATTTTCAAGTATATTATAAATTTTTCTACAATTTAATAGCGGATGTTTCTTATCAAGAGTGGCGGAGGGATTGGCCCTTTGAAGCCACAGCAACCGCCCCGATGAAAATCGGGGGCAGGTGCTAATTCCGACAAGGCTTATACAAGCCTTGAAAGATAAGATTAGGTTTAGGCCTCTTCTTGATTTCAAGGAGAGGCCTTTTTTGTTTGCGCTTGCTTAATTTAAATCATGGGAAGGAGATAGCAATATGAGTTATGTAAAAGGCTTAAAATGCAGGGAGTGCGGCAAGGAATATCCGAAAGAGGCGTTGCATGTATGTGAGCTTTGTTTCGGCCCCCTTGAGGTTGACTATAATTACGACAAAATCAAAAAGGATGTTACGAGGGAAAAAATCTCTAAGAGGCCGCCGAATATGTGGCGGTATAAAGAGCTTCTGCCGATAGACGGCGAACCGGCAGTAGGTTTTGATACGGGATTTACCCCTTTGGTGCGGGCAAAAAACCTTGAGAAGATTCTCGGCGTAAAAGAACTTTATCTGAAAAACGATGCGGTGAATCATCCTACGCTTTCGTTTAAGGACAGGGTTGTGGCCGTTGCCATATCAAAGGCAAGGGAGTTTGGCTTCAAGGTGGTTGCCTGCGCCTCCACAGGCAACCTTGCTAATTCGGTTGCGGCAAATGCAGCAGCGTGCGGCATGGAAAGTTATGTGTTTATTCCATCCGACCTTGAGCAGACCAAGATAATGGGAACGCTTGTTTATGGAACAAATGTGATCGGCATAAAAGGCAATTATGATGAGGTCAATCGTTTGTGCAGTGAAATATCCGGCAAATACGGCTGGGCATTTGTGAATATAAACATACGGCCTTATTATGCAGAGGGGAGCAAGGCATTTGGCTACGAGATAATTGAGCAGCTTGGCTGGAAAACGCCGAAGCATATTATTGTGCCCATGGCTGGCGGCTCTTTGATTACAAAGATATGGAAGGCATTCAATGAATTTCAAAAGATAGGGCTTATTGACAGGGTTGACACAAAGGTCTATGGCTCTCAGGCAACGGGCTGCGCCCCGATTGTTACTGCTGTGAAAGAAGGGACTGAGCTTATAAGGCCTGTAAAGCCAAAAACAATCGCAAAGTCGCTGGCCATCGGAAATCCGGCAGACGGTTATTATTCCGCAAAGGTGATGAGAGACAGCAACGGGTGGGGCGAGGATGTGTCTGATGAAGAGATTATTGACGCAATGAAGCTTCTTGCAGAGACAGAGGGGATATTTGCCGAAACAGCAGGCGGCGTTACTCTCGGCGTAACAAAAAAACTTATTGCGCAGGGCAGGATACCAAAAAATGAATCCATTGTCGTTTCAATAACAGGCAACGGCCTCAAAACTCAGGAGGCTTTGCAGGACAAGATAGGCGCTCCCAGAATAATAAATGCAAGGCTCTCTGAGTTTGATGACCTTGTGGCAAAAGAGGGGAAGGTGTATGCGGTAAAGGCATAGACAAATATTCAGATATTGCCATACTATCCAAAATAGTGGGTATATACACAATGTGTAAATAAGCAAGTTGACCGGACATGCCATGCCCAAGAAAAAAACTTCAAATCTTAACCAAAAGAAGGTAAAATCCCTCTTATGATAGCGCTTTGGAACAAAGAAGTTGAAAAAAGGTTTTTTACCGAATCCGTTAAGTTTGCCACGCCAGAGCAATTGTTTTATGTGACCGATAAGAATAAATACCTTGCCTATTGGCCCAAAGGTTACAGTGGAAAGAAAAGCACCCTTCAAAGCAGAAACGCTCTAATCGGAAATTTTACTGAAAAATGGACAACGGACTTAATCCAAGCAGTTGTTAAGGATAAGGGATTGTTTGCAG
>CAZVZI010000162.1:0-4268 GCA_964631455.1 uncultured Thermodesulfobacteriota bacterium
TAATGACCGTGTCGCTGAAATAGACCCGCTTGCCTCTGCCGTCCGTGAGCCAGCCCTCGTCAAATACCTGCAGGAATAGATTAAGCACATAGGGATTCGCCTTTTCCACCTCGTCCAGCAAAACCACGGAATAAGGATTTTCTCTAACCTGATTGGTGAGTATGCCGCCTCTTTCGCTGCCGACAATGCCTCTCGGCATACCGATGAGCTTGTCAACGGCAATGGATGAATCCTTGTATTCGCTCATATCAAGCCGTATCATCTTCTTTTCATCGCCGAATAAAAATTCCGCCAGAGATTTTGCAAGCTCTGTCTTGCCCACGCCGGTTGGGCCTAGGAATAAAAGCACCCCGTCAGGCTTCGCGAAGTTTTCTTTGAGCGGCCCTTTGTTCAGCCTTTTTGCCAGCGCCTCTACCGCCTCTCTCTGGCCGACCACCCTTTTTGACATGGCCGATTCCATGTCTTTAAACCTTGCGGTAGTGTCTCTGAATATCATATCCCTTGGAATCTTCGTTTCCTGGGATATGACATCTATAACATCGCTGCTGTCAACCGGCTCCTGCGGCCTGTTTATTTCAACCTTTACGCAGGCCGTGTCAAGCCAGCCGATTGCCTTGTCAGGAAGCCTTAAGCCCCGCATATATCTCTGCGACATATCCATGGCGGTTTCTATGGCGCTGTCGCTTATGTTTACAGAGTAATTTTTTGAAAGTCTTGGCCTTATGCCGTACAGTATCTTCCTCGTGTCATTTATTGAAGGCTCATCAACATTGACTGTTCTGAATCTTCTGGCAAGGGCCTCATCCTCGGCAATATACTCTTTATATTCCGCAAGGGTTGTCGCGCCTATTATCTGAATCTCTCCGCGGGCAAGGGTTGACTTGAAGATATTTGCCGCATCCGACGGCACACCCATTGCAGAGCCTGCACCAATAAGGGTATGCGCCTCATCTATAAAAAGAATTATATTCTTCTTGTCCTTGAGCTCTTTTATTATCTTCTCAATCCTGTCTTCAAACATGCCCCTGAATATTGTGCCTGCCACAACCGAGTTCATTTGAAGATTTATAATCTGCTTATCCCGGAGCCTCTTTGGAACATTGTGCGGCTCCAGCTCTATCTTCCTGGCAAGCCCTTCCACTACGGCTGTCTTTCCCACGCCAGGCTCGCCGATTATCATAACAGAATTGCTCCTCTCGACATGGCAGAGGATCTCCATCACCTGTTTTATCTCATTATCTCGTCCGATGATGACAGGAAGCTTATCGTAATAGGCAAGCTTGTTAAGGTTTACGGCGAAGTGTTTGAGATTCGGCGGCAGTTCATACTTCTTCTTCAATTCCTCATACATCTCTTCTTTGTTTCGGATATTTGCCGTTATCCGCCTCATAACATAGTCAGGGTCAAGGCCGAAGTTCCTGAATACCTTTGCCGGAAGGCTGTGGCTTTCCTGAAAAATCGCAATGAGGAGGTCTGTGGAGTCTATCTCATCCCTTCCATATCTCTGGGCCTCTTCCCATGCGAGTTTAAAGATTGTCTTTGTTGTAGGCGGGATTTTAAGTCCGACGCCGATATACTGGCGGGACACATTAAGGTGGTCGTTTAAAAAAGAAACAACCTGATTTGCATCGAGGTTGAGGTCTGACATTACCTCTCTGAAAAATGTCCCCTCCACTATTGCAAAGGAAAGGAATATATGCTCCACGCCAAGATAGTAGTGCTGCCGTCGCTTGCTCTCTTCAACAGCGGTCTCCAAAACCTTGAGCCCTTTTGGCGTAAGCCTTTCTTTAAAGCCTTCGAGTTCTATCATAACGTCTCTCTGTAGGGGCAACCCTCTGTGGTTGCCCTGATGGGCGGCCGCAGGGGGCCTCCCCTACCACCCCGCATCCCGTCTGGGATCGTATGGATTCAGCCTTTGAAACTCTTCCAGAAGTCTTTTTGACTTTTCATCCATTTCTTTCGGGAGAATTATTTTTATTATAGCATATTGATCGCCCCTGCCGGCATATTTTACATGAGGGGCTCCTTTGCCTTTTAATCTTAATTTCTGTCCGCTTTGCGTGCCCTGTGGAATCGCCAGGAGCGCCTTCCCGTCAATGGTAGGGATATGCACCTTTGCGCCCAGCGCCGCCTCTGTTATTGTTATTGGAATATCCATGTATATATCGTCATCCTCTCTCCTGAAATAAGGATGTGGTTTGACCTTTGTGACAATATACAAATCCCCGCGCGCGCTGCCTGCAAAACCGGCTCTGCCTTTGCCTGGCACGCGCACGCGCGAGCCGTCTTTAACCCCAGCCGGCAATTTAACCGTTATCCTTTCGCCATTTAAAGTTAATCTTACCTCCGCGCCTTTTATTGCCTGCTCAAAACCTATTTCCAGCGCATACTCAACATCTTCGCCTCTTGACGGCCCTCTTTGCGTTCTTGCCCTTTTGCCGAATATATCTCCGAATATATCTTCCAATCCGCCGAAATCAAAACCCAAATCCTCCGGATTAACCGCCCCGCCCGGATATGTGTAGGTCCTTGCGCCCTGAAACCCCGGCTCAAACACAGCGCTTCCGAATCTGTTATATTCTCCTCTTTTTTTCGGGTCTTTTAAAACCTCGTAGGCCTCGTTTATCTCCTTAAACCTCGCCTCCATAGCCTTATTGCCCGGATGCAGGTCAGGGGGATATTTTTTGGCCAGTTCCCTGTAAGCCTTTTTTATATCTTCATCGGCTGCATTTCGCGAAACACCGAGTATTTCGTAATAATCTTTTTTGGCCATGATTATATTGTATACGATTTATTTCCTATCCTCTCTTTTATTCTCCTCGTCCACAAACTCCGCCTCAACCACATCGCCCTCTTTTTTTGCGCCTGCGCCCGGCTGCTCGCCTGCTGCCCCTGCCTGAGACGCGGCCTGATACATTACCTCTGCCATTTTGTGGGAGGCCTTGTTTATATTATCCAGAGCCTTTTTCATATCATCAACATTTTCTTTTTCAAGAGCCTTTTTGCCTTCTGCAGCCGCATCTTCAATCGCCTTTACATCGGATGCGGGAAGTTTTGCCTTGTGTTCATTCAGGGTCTTTTCTGTGGCATATATAACGGAATCAAGCTGGTTTTTCAGCTCTATAACCTCTTTGCGCTTTCTGTCTTCTTCCGCATGAGACTCCGCATCCTTTACCATCTTTTCCACCTCATCCTTTGCAAGCCCGCTGGACGCTGTGATGGTAATCTTTTGCTCCTTGTTTGTCGCCAGATCCTTTGCCGAAACATTGAGTATGCCGTTGGCGTCTATATCAAACCTGACCTCAATCTGCGGCATGCCGCGTGGCGCAGACGGAATGCCTATAAGGTGAAACCTGCCGAGGGTTCTGTTGTCCCTTGCCATCTCCCTTTCTCCTTGCAGCACATGGATTTCAACCTGTGTTTGATTATCGGCGGCGGTCGTATAGACCTCTTTTTTTGTGGTTGGTATTGTCGTATTGCGGTTTACCATCTTTGTCATAACGCCGCCCAGGGTTTCTACACCAAGAGAGAGCGGCGTAACATCAAGAAGCACAACCTCTTTCACCTCGCCTGCAAGCACGCCTGCCTGAATGGCCGCGCCTACTGCCACGACCTCGTCAGGGTTCACGCCCTTATGCGGCTCTCTGCCGAAGAAATCTTTTACAAACTGATGAATCTTCGGCACCCGTATCATGCCGCCCACCATCACCACCTCGTTGATGTTGGATGCCGTCATGCCCGCATCCTTCAATGCCTGCTCGCATGGCTTGTGGCTCCGCTCAATCAGATCCTCGCAAAGCTGCTCTAACTTTGCCCTGGAAAGCCGCACAACAAGATGTTTCGGCCCTGTGGCATCCGCTGTGATAAACGGAAGATTTATCTCCGTCTCCATGGTTGATGAAAGCTCTATCTTTGCTTTTTCAGCAGCCTCTCTTAACCGCTGAAGGGACATCCTGTCCTTTGAAAGATCTATGCCCTGATCCTTTTTAAACTCCGTGATAAGCCAATCAACAATCTTCTGGTCAAAATTATCTCCGCCCAAGTGCGTGTCTCCGTTTGTCGCTTTAACCTCAAAAACACCCTCTCCCACATCAAGTATGGATATGTCAAAGGTTCCGCCGCCAAAGTCATATACAGCAATAACCTCATCCTTCTTTTTGTCCAATCCATAGGCCAGCGAAGACGCGGTCGGCTCGTTTATAATCCTCTTAACATCAAGACCGGCAATCTTTCCCGCGTCCTTTGTAGCCTGACGCTGAGAGTCGTTA
>CAZVZI010000162.1:4316-4866 GCA_964631455.1 uncultured Thermodesulfobacteriota bacterium
CCGCCTCTGTAACCGGCTCGCCAAGATATGCCTCGGCAGCCTTTTTTAACTTCTGCAATATGAATGCGGAAATCTCCGGAGGCGTATACCTCTTCTTCATATTTGGAACATCAATAACCCCCCTGCCGTATTCGTCCTTGAGCACTTTATAAGGAACCATCTTCATCTCTTCGTTCACTTCGTCATAATTTCTTCCCATAAATCTCTTTATAGAAAATATTGTGTTTTCCGGGTTTGTAACCGCCTGCCTCTTTGCCACCTGCCCGACCAGAACCTCGCCATCCCGCGTAAAGGCAACAACAGACGGCGTAATCCTGCTCCCCTCCTCATTTACAATCACCTTTGGCTCGCCGCCTTCCATAACCGCAACAACAGAGTTTGTTGTGCCAAGGTCAATGCCGATAATCTTTCCCATACTATTCCTCCTATTTTGATTTTATGCGTAAGCTCAATCTTTTGCTAACTATAAACCTTTTAAAATTGTTTGTCAAACCGGCAAACACAGTCCCTGACCACTAATTTATGCACCGCAATTGGCATTGTCAAGGAT
>CAZVZI010000163.1:0-4863 GCA_964631455.1 uncultured Thermodesulfobacteriota bacterium
ATATTCCAGCGAATCGTCAAATTTAAATGTAAGCTCAGGAAAATATCTTAGCTTGAGCCGCTTGCCTATCTCTCTCCTCATATAACCGCTTGCGCTCTCAAGCCCTTGCATTGTTTTCTCTTTCTCTTCTTCCGTGCCAATCATACTGAAATAAATTTTAGCCTGGCGCAGGTCTTTTGAAAGCGCCACCTTTGTAATTGTGACAAAGCCTATCCTCGGGTCATGAACCTCGCCGAAGAGCATTGTCGCAATCTCTTTCCTTATTTCTTCGGCAACTCTTTCAGAACGGTTGTATGACATAATTCAGTGAGCAGTGAGCTGTTAGCAGCGAGCTGTTTTTTTTACTGCTCACTGCTTACTGTTCACTGTAACTTCCCCGCCACTTCTTCCATCTGATATGCCTCTATTATATCGCCAACCTTAATATCGTTAAATCCTTCTATGGCAATTCCGCATTCATAGCCTGTTGCAACTTCTTTAACATCATCCTTGAATCTCTTTAAAGAAGCCATTTTTCCGTCATATACCACCGCATTATCCCTTATAAGCCTTACCATGCTTCCTCGGAGTATCTTTCCGTCCGTAACATAGCATCCTGCAACAGTCCCTATCTTTGATACGCGGAAGGCCTCTCTCACCGATGCCCTTCCCAGTATATTCTCTTTGATGGTAGGCGCCAGCATACCTTCCATGGCCTTTTTTATGTCATCTATCAATTCATATATGATGCTGTAAAGCCTTAAATCCACGCCCTCTTTTTCTGCAAGCGACTGGGTTTTTGGCTCCGGTCTGACATTGAAACCCACCACTATTGCATTGGATGCAGCCGCCAGCATTATATCGCCCTCTGTAATGCCTCCGACCGCGTTGTGTATTACATTTATCTTTATGGCATCTGTCGGAAGCTTGCTCAACGCCTCTTTCACAGCCTCTACAGAACCCTGAACATCAGCTTTCACAACGATGCCAAGCTCTTTCACCTCGCCCATCTTAATCTTTTCATATAACTCTGTGAGGCTTATCTTTGCTGTCTTTTTAAGCTCTGCCTCCTGCTTCTTTTTAAGCCGTATGCCGGCAATTTGTTTCGCGGTAACCTCGTCCCTTACAACAGAAAACACATCGCCTGCCTCAGGCACGCCTGAAAGTCCCAAAACCTCTACAGGCATTGAAGGCCCGGCCTCATCCACTTTTTTACCCCAGTCGTTTATCATTGCCCTGACCCTTCCGGAGTGCGCGCCGCTTACGAAGGCATCGCCTGTCTTTAACGTTCCTTCGTGTATTAAGACCGTTGCCACTGGCCCGCGGCCTTTATCCAGTTTTGCCTCAATGATAGCGCCCTTGGCGGGTTTTTCAGAATTTGCCTTTAACTCCAATACCTCTGCCTGAAGAAGAATAAGCTCCAGAAGCTCTTTCACGCCCAGCCCTTTTTTTGCGGAGACTTGCGCAAACATGACATCGCCGCCCAATCCTTCCGGCACCAACCCATAACCGGTCAATGCCTGTTTAACCCTGTCCGGATTTGCGCCGGGAAGGTCAATCTTATTTATTGCGACAATTATAGAGACATTTGCGGCCTTTGCATGGTTTATCGCCTCTATTGTCTGCGGCATAACCCCGTCATCCGCGGCCACTACCAGAACCACTATATCCGTCACCTTTGCGCCCCTGGCCCTCATTGCCGTAAATGCCTCGTGGCCTGGAGTGTCAAGAAATGTTATGTCGCCCTTATCCAAATGAACATGATAGGCTCCGATGTGCTGCGTAATGCCTCCTGCCTCTCCGGCAGCAACATTTGTTTTTCTTATGGCATCAAGGAGAGATGTTTTGCCGTGGTCAACATGGCCCATAACAGTTACAACAGGGGGTCTGATCTTCAATTCACCCTGTGTTTCAGTAATATCCTCCATGAGCAGTTCTTCCTGAGGGGCGATGCTCTCCACTTCATATCCGAAATCAGATGTGACCAATGTCGCAGTATCCACATCTACGAATTGATTGATAGTCACCATTACGCCGAGGTCCATAAGTTTCTTTATAATATCGCCTGCCTTTACGCCAAGCCTCTGCGACAGGTCTCCCACACTTATGGCGTCAGCTATCTTTATAACCCTCTTTGCCGCTTTTGGCACGGTTATTTCAGTTTTCTTAAGCTCTCTATCGCTGGAAGGCGGTCTGATCTTGTTATATTTCTCAAGCCTTTCAAATTTGCCTTTTTTGCCGGAAGGCCCTCTTCTCTCGAACTGCTTTTTCTTTGTAGGCCTTTCTGCGGCAACAATCTTTATTTCTCTTTTTATATGCTTTTCTTCAGGAATTTTCTCTGCCGGTATTGTTACGCTTTCCTCCGGCTTAGGCGGAACAACTGAAGGGATTGCTTCTGTTTTGGCAACAGGGGCAGCCTTTTCTTCAATTACAACAGCGGGCGATTCTTCTTTGTTTTTTGTTCGTGCGCCTGCCTTTTTAGCGGCCTTTTCCTCTCCCTGCTTACTGCCCCTGCTTACTGCCGCTGGGGCAGGCTCTGCAGGGACATGTTTAACGGCTTTTTTACCTTTAACCGGCTTTTTTGCTTCCTCCGATACCTTAACTTCCAGCTTTTTTGCTGCTTCCTTTATTTCCTCCTCTGCCTTTTTGGCAGACTCCTTCTTCTCCGCCTCTGTAGGTTCGGCAGCCCTCCTCCTGATAACAGTAGGTTTTACGCGTTTTTTTTCTATTCCCTGTTTAATGCCCCTGCTTACTACCGCTGGGGCGGGCTCTGCAGGGACATGCTTTTTATCGGTTCCCTGCTTAGAGCTTGCAGGGACATGTTTTTCTTGTTCTTTCTTTTTATCCGGCATTATTTTTTATTCACCCCTATTGTTAGTGAGCAGTGAACTGTGAGCAGCAAGCTGTTTTTACTGTTCACTGCTTACTGCTTACTATCTCTCTTGCTGCCTCCAATATTTTTTCCGCCTTTTTAAGGCCAATGCCCTCTATCTCTGAAAGCCCTTCTATGCCGGCATTGATTATATCAGGCACAGTATTTAATCCGGCGCCTTTAAGCGCATCTCTTGTTTTAGGCCCTACGCCTGGCAGGGAAGATATATCTTCACCCTCAGTTTTTTTAATTTCTTCTTCGTCATGTATTTCTTTTAAGGCTTCAGCGCTCTCTATGGCAGCCTGTTCCATTGCAATCCTCTTTGTCTCTGTTTCACTGCGGATATCTATCTTCCAACCGGTAAGTTTGGCAGCCAGCCTGACATTTTGCCCTCTCTTGCCTATGGCCAGAGAAAGCTGGTCGTCAGGCACTATAACCTCCATTGAATGGTCTGTCTCATCCATAATAACCCTGACTATCTGGGCCGGCAGCAGCGCATTGCATATAAATTTTGCAGGCTCATCAGACCATGGAACGATATCAATTTTTTCACCCCGCAACTCCTGAACAACTCCCTGAACCCTTGAACCCTTAACTCCCACACATGCGCCCACAGGGTCGACTGCCTGGTCATTTGACGATACGGCTATCTTTGTCCTGTCTCCGGGTTCTCGTGCCACGCCTTTTATATTGATGATGCCCTCATATATCTCAGGCACCTCCATTTCAAAAAGTTTGCCCACAAGATTCGGGTGAGTCCTTGAAAGAACGATCTGCGCCCCCTTTTGAACATCCCTGACATCAATTATCAATGCCCTTATCCTGTCGCCCTGGCGGTAGCTTTCTCTCTTAACCTGTTCATCTCTCGGAAGGACAGCCTCTGCCCTGCCGAGGTCTACGATAATATCGCCTCTTTCAAAGGTATGCACTATCCCTGTTACAATCTCGCCTTTTTTATTTGTATACTCGTTATATACAATATTCCTTTCAGCCTCTCTCATCTTCTGGATAATAATCTGTTTTGCAGTCTGGGCTGCAATCCTGCCGAACTCGCTTGTGTCAAGTTTGATGCCGAGGCTGTCGCCGAGGGCAGCCTCCGGGTCAAGCTCATGGGCCTCGGCAAGCGATACCTCCTGGTCAGGGTTGGTTATATCCTCCACGACAGTCTTAAACTGAAACAACTCTATCTCGCCCAGTTCTTCATTAAAGTGCGCCTCTATGACCTTGTTCTGGCCGTGTTTCTTTTCAGCCGCCTTAACCATTGCAGATTCAAGGGCATCAATGAGTATGCTTTTATCAAGCCCTTTATCCTTGCCGACCTGTTCAATGACATTATTAAGATTAAGTCCCATTTCCTCCTCCATCAAAGGCTTATCTCAAGCCTTGCCTTTTCAATATTATTAAACGGTATCTCCCATTTTTTGCCTTCGCTGTCTATCAAAAAAACCATTCCTTCTTTAAAATCATCCAATACTGCCGAAAAGTTTCTCCTGCCGGATATCGGCTGTTTGGTTTTTATCTTTACCTTTCTCCCTTTATAATTTACAAAATCCTTTTCCCTTGTCAATGCCCTGTCAAGGCCGGGAGATGAGACCTCAAGATTATATCTGTGCGGAATAATATCCTTTACATCCAATGTTGTTCCAAGCTCTCCGCTTATATCGCCGCAATCGTCAACTGTCACACCGCCGGGCTTATCTATAAAAAACCGCAAAACCCACTGTCCATGCTCCATCTTATATTCAACATCGACAAGCTCCATTCCTTTTTGGATAATGATAGGTTCCGCAACATTTTTTACCTGCGCTGTGATGCCTTCTCCAGTCAAAAAAAACCTCCAAAAGCAAGCCCCTTAAACAAAAAAGCGGGCATAAGCCCACTTTCTCAAAAGAACATCTTTGTAAAAATAGCATAAAAGTTTTTGTATTGCAAGCAGAAAATTTGCTTTTTATTGCGCTATTCAATATTTGCGGCATATTTGATACAATACGAGGCAAATATTGAATAGCGCA
>CAZVZI010000164.1:0-4829 GCA_964631455.1 uncultured Thermodesulfobacteriota bacterium
GCCCGCAACCCCGGCAACCGAGAATGTAATATTTGAAGCGTTTAAACAAGGGACTGCGCCGACAGAGCCCGCTGACGCCGCCGCAGGCACTAATACAGGCGATAGGGCCGCTGCATCGGAAAGATTTTTTGAAATGGATAAAGGCTCGGGAGCAGAGGGACGACCTCCTGCTGATTCTTCCGAACATGAGGAGATGGACTGATGGCAAAACTCATCGACTCATATAACCGGCCGATAGACTATCTGCGAATATCGGTGACAGACCGCTGCAATTTAAGGTGCGTCTATTGCATGCCTTCTGACGGCATACCATTGACAGCCTCTGATAACATCCTGCGATATGAGGAGTTGTTAAGGATTTCAACCATAGCGGTAAGACACGGCATAACAAAGATAAGGATTACCGGCGGAGAGCCGCTTGTCCGCAAGGGCATTGTTGAATTCATTGAAGAACTGGCAAAGCTTCCCGGTGTTGAAGACTTAAGCCTTACAACAAACGGCGTCCTTCTGAAGGAATTTGCGCTTCCGTTAAAAAGGGCAGGGCTTACAAGGGTAAATGTAAGCCTGGATTCTTTAAACAGAGAAAGGTTCTATAAAATAACCCGGGGAGATTTTCTTAACAATGTTATGCAAGGGCTTGATGAAGCGGAAAGAATAGGCTTAAGCCCCGTAAAGATAAATTGCGTGGTGATAAAGGGATTTAATGACGATGAAATTCTGGATTTTGCCTTGCTTACAAAAAAGAAACCCTATCACATAAGATTTATAGAATATATGCCGTTTGAAGTAGCGGCTGCATGGGAGAGAGAAAAATGCATCTCATCCTCTCAAATTATGGAGAAGATAAACAACCTTCAAAATCTCGTCCCGCTTGGAAATCCGGAAAAGAGGACAGGCCCTGCCAGAAGATACAAATTTTCGGACGGAATCGGAGAGATCGGTTTTATAAGCCCGGTGTCAGACCACTTCTGCGGCTCATGCAACAGGCTGAGGCTTACAGCGGACGGAAAACTCAGGACATGCCTGTTTTCCGATGATGAAGTGGATATTAAGACATTGCTCCGAAGCGGCTGCGCTGACAGTGAGATTGAAGACCTTTTATTCAGAGCTGTAATAAAAAAACCTGAACGGCATCATATAAGCGACAACATCTTTAAAAAATGCAGCAGGACAATGAGTTTCATAGGAGGGTAAGCCTTACCACCCTGTCCTTAACCTCTCAGCCAGTTCTACCGGCAGACCTGCCTTAATAATCTTTTCACAACACTTGTCTATGTCATAAGCAACTCTAAAAAACTCTATATTTTCAGCGTCTGTGTCATATACTAAGAATGCCGCCCTTGGGTCTCCATCCCTCGGCTGACCGATACTGCCGGGGTTTACAAGATACCTCTTGTTGTTTTCTACAATGATCATTTCTTCAGACTCAGGATATACCCCTTCTTTTCCCTCCACATAAGCTATCCGCACATGGGTATGTCCGAAAAAACATATTCTTGCACCCATCTCCTCCATACCTAAGAAATTCACTGCCGCATCCTGAAGAGAAAACAAATATTTATCCGTAGAGTTTATGGAGCCGTGAACAGCAAGCATCTTGCCATCGTGAAAAGAAAGGCTTCCGGGAAGGTTTTGCAGAAACGTAATGCTCTTTTGATTTAATTGCAGACGCGTCCAGAGGATGGCCTCTCTTGCAAAGGGGGTAAAATTATCCGGTTCTTCAAGGCCGGATGCCCTTGAATCGTGATTGCCTGTGATACATTTAATACGACGGCTTTTTATTATATCAATACATTCATTGGGGTTTGCATTATATCCGACTATATCTCCAAGACATATAATCTCATCCATATCCATGTTGTCTATTTCATTGAGAACTGCAAGAAAGGCCTCGAGATTGGAATGGACATCAGAGATAACTGCATATCTCATCTCAGTGGATTGAACCCTTTGTTTCCCTCTCTAAACTGGTTTGGCCGGAACCGTCAAACATGTTTTGATAAAATTTATCCTTGCAAACCTTGCACAGTATAAATACCATTTCCTGGTAAACATCCTCTTCCAATGTCTTTTGGTCTGCATCCTCCAGTTCTTTAAGCAACTCCACCATGCCCGATTCGACATCGCCGGGATAATCCTCAAGATAGCCGTCAAAGTCCGCAAAACTCTTTACCTCTACAACATATTTCAGGCTCCCCTCGGAAAGTTCTCTGGAGCATGAATAGCATCTGATTTTGTTCATATAAACCCTTTCTTTTATTTAGAGACTACATAACAAACCTTAAAATAAAATCATCATCTTGTCAATCCAATTAAATTATGTTATTTAAACTCTGTCATGTCAAATTTGGAAACCCTATTATCGAGAGATGCTTATATCCTCTCTATTGAAATAAGGCTTTTCTGGTTCGTAGCCCTTGTTTACGGGGTCTGCCTTATCTTGTATCTCATACATCTTATTACCAAAAAGACCGGCCCAGGAAGGTTGGGCACAAACATACTCTGGTTTGCCGTAATCACCCATGCAGGTTTGCTCATTTTAAGGACATTTGAGGGGCAAAGGGCGCCCTTTCAAACCCTTTATGAAAGCCTGTCATGGTTTGCATGGTCTGCGTCTGTTACATACCTCTATGTGGAAAAGCAATGGAAGGACATCTACCTGCCGGGAATACTTGTGGCAGCGCTTTCTATGGGCGCTTGCCTGTATGCCTTGCTTGCCAGAAGCCCTGCTGTAGAGCCTCTCTCTCCGCCGCTTCAAAGCTGGTGGTTTGAATGGCATGTGGCGCTGGCGTTTTTATCTTATGCTGTCTTTGTTTCAAGCTGCTCAATAGAGATAGTCTATCTTGTGATAAAGCCTTCTGTAAAAAAAGGGTTGAAACTGGAATACGGTCTTACTATGCACAACATTGAAACATTTCATCGGCAATCATTCAGGCTTGCCCTTTTTGGCTTTCCACTCCTTACATTCGGCATATTTTCCGGGGCTGCATGGGCAAATGACGCATGGGGCAGATACTGGGGATGGGATCCAAAAGAGACATGGTCGCTCATCACATGGACGGTATTCGCAATTTATCTCCATTCCATGTCAATACCAAGATGGAATAAACTGCCCGCGTCAATATTTAACATACTTGGATTTATATGCATGCTTATGACATTTATCGGCGTAAACTGGCTGGCAAGACTTATGGGCATATCGAGCTTGCATTTGTATGCAATGTAAGAGGAACAGTGTCAAAGAGTCAAAGTATCAGAGAGTCAGAGTAAAAGAGTATTTGATTTGACTCTTTGACTCTCTGACACTTTATTAAAATGGCTATCCTCAACAAAATAAAGAATATCAACTGGCAAAAGATTAGGGAGGCCAAGCTCTATAAGAGATTTGCCTCTCTTAAAACCTCCTGCGTATTTCTAATCATACTTGTAGGATTTTATATTCTTGGGACAATCTTCCCGCAAGGCGCCTCGTTTGATGAATATGCAAAATCAGGGGGCAGGTTTGTATCCTTTGTCATTTTCTTTAACCTCCTGAATATATTCACTACCCCCGGCTTTTTAATCGCCGCGTTACTTTTATTCATAAATCTGACAATCTGCACGATTGAAAGATTTTTGATGCTCTGGAAGCAGAGAAAAACCGTATCAGAGGATTTGCAATTTAGACCTACATTTACACTTCCGTTGGACATAAATCCCCAACTGGAAAGTGCTGAGGAAAGCGTAAAAGAAATATTTAAAAAGGAGCTGCGGTTCAAAGAAAAAACATTCACAGGCTCTGGGATAAACATAATGGAAAAAGGCTGGTCATACAGATGGCTTACATGGATTTACCATCTGGCCATTTTCTTTTGCTTCTTTGGCTTTTTTCTCACCTATCTCTTTTCATATGAAGATGAAATCACGCTTTATCCGGGAGAAGCGGCAGCAGTAAAACCTGCTGCGATAAGCAGATGGAATAAAAGCTGGGGCAGCAAACCGGAGGCGCTTGATTTTAAACTCATGCTCGATGAATTCATAACAGAGTATAATCAGTTTCCAAAGCTGGATTATCCTGCCGATAAACTCTCAAGGCTGGCGGTTGGCATGGGCTGGAAAGACCCCAAATACATACTGAAAGACGAATCCTACTTCCCAAAAGACTGGAAAAGCAGGCTTAAGGTTATGAAAGGAAAACAAACCGTTTTGGAAAAGAGGATTGAGGTAAACGACCCTCTCTCGTATCAAGGCATAACCTTCTATCAGGCGGCGTATAAACAAAATCTAAAGATACAGCTGGATGATAACCCTATTCTGTTTGAGACAGAGGCTGGAAAAGAATTGATTATGCCAGGCATAGACGGCATGATTAAATTCGGCGCAATAATAACAGGAACGCTTTTTAAAAAAGACGGCTCAACAGAAAAGATAAAGCCGTTTACAGAGGCCGCACTTATAAAACATGTCCCTGCAATAATTAAACAGGGAAAAGAGGACAGTGGAAAAACCGATGAAGAAAAACTCGGCAAACTTGAACAGGATGGGGGGCTGTATATAAATGATAAAAGGATCAGCCTGCGGGAATTTAAAGAAGCGTCTATTTTAAGCTATCGTTACGACCCCGGCGTTCCAATACTCTGGTGGTCAGGCATTATCGCTCTATTGGCAATGTCATTACGGATATTTGGAGCATGGCACAGGATAATCTACAGAATAGAAGATAAAGACGGCATACCTCACCTGCTGCTTAAGGTAAAAACCAGAGGGCTCATGGCAGACGAGGAAAAACTTATAAAAAGGGTGCAACATGCTTTGATGAATATGACGGAACCTATAAATTTAGATACGCC
>CAZVZI010000165.1:0-4819 GCA_964631455.1 uncultured Thermodesulfobacteriota bacterium
TTTGGAGCCGGGGGCGGGGCCGGAGCTTCCGGCGCTGCCTCTGCCGGAGCAGCCTGCGCCGCAGGGGCCGCCGCCTCTTCTGCCATAACCACTATCGGCATGATGAGATATGCCAAAAGCATTATCGCTATTCCTATTTTTCTAAACATTTCACTCTACCTCCTTGTTTGATTTAAAAATAAAAAACGCCTTCGGTTAGCTGATTGCTCATAGCCGATAGCAAAAACTATGAGCCATGAGCTATAAACCAAACCGAAGGCGCCGTTGCCTTGATAAATTATTCCTGATACTGCACTGTATCAGTCTTGATCTTTTCCTATAGCCTATTGCCTGTCGCCTAATACCTGTTTTTACAAAATATACCCGCTCTCGCCGTGCTGTGAGAGGTCAAGCCCTTCCACCTCTTCATCCAGAGATACCCTGAATCCCACTACCGCATCAACCGCCTTAATAATTACATAGGTTCCAATGCTGGCAAGCGCAACCGTTGCTGAAACCCCTATAAGCTGTTTTACAAGCTGGCCCGGATTCCCAAAAAGCAACCCCGTTGCTCCGACTGATGCAAAAAGCCCCGCAGATATTGTCCCCAATGTGCCTCCTACGCCGTGTATGCCGAACACATCCAGAGAATCGTCATAACCGAGCTTTGGTTTTAGAACACTTACGGCCCAGTAGCAGAGCGCGCCGGCAGCCAAACCTATAATCATGGAAGAGGCAGGGGTTACAAAACCTGAGGCAGGGGTTATTGTGCCAAGCCCTGCCACTGCGCCCGATATTGCGCCGAGTGTGGTGGGTTTTCCCCTGTGCATCCACTCTACAAATACCCATGTAATAGCAGCTATTGCCGCGGCAGTGTTTGTTGTCACAAAGGCATTTGCAGCTATGCCGTTGGCAGCCAATGCGCTTCCTGCATTAAAACCGAACCATCCGAACCATAACAGTCCCATGCCTATGACTGTAAGACCAAGGTTGTGCGGCGGCATATATTCCTTGGGATAGCCTTTTCTTTTTCCTATAACTATCGCCGCTACAAGGGCTGATACACCGCAGCTTATATGAACTACAATTCCGCCTGCGAAATCCAATACGCCTAATTTCTGCAACCAGCCACCGCCCCATACCCAGTGGCAGAGCGGGTCGTATATAAGGGTTGCCCAGAGGATGCTGAAAAGCACAACCGCAGAAAATTTCACCCTCTCAGCCATAGCCCCTGTAATAAGAGCCACGGTTATTACGGCAAACATTCCCTGAAACATCATAAACACCAGATGAGGTATAGTGCCGTTAGGCTCCTGGCCGACATTACTCAGTCCCAGGTATTTAAGCCCTCCGATTACCCCGCCTACATCAGGGCCGAAGGCAAGGCTGTAACCCCAGAGAACCCATTGCACGCTTATAAGGCACAATATAAAGAAACTATGCATAATCGTCCCCAAAACATTTTTCCTTCTCGCCATGCCTGCGTAAAAGATTGCAAGGCCGGGCGTCATAAGCATTACTAAAGCTGTTGATACAAGCATCCAAGCCGTGTCGCCTGCATTTATTGCCAGCGCAGCCTCCTCTGCCGTTGCAGCTTTCGGCAGTAATACTAATACACTTACCATCAGCATCATTGCTGGAATAACTCTCGTGGACATCCTTGTCCCTCCTTAAAAATTATATTTGTAGGGGCAGGTCTCGCGCCTGCCCTAATTGGGCAACCGCAGAGGGTTGCTCCTACATTATATGTTTACAGCGCTTCCTTTCCCCGCTCTCCTGTCCTTATCCTTACCGTCTCTTCTACGCCGGATACAAATATCTTGCCATCGCCGATTTTGCCTGTTTTTGCGGCATTCTGGATGGCGCCGACAACCTTTGCCGCCATCTCTTCCGATGTAACAACCTCTATCTTCACCTTGGGCAGAAAATCAACCGCATATTCAGCGCCGCGATAAACCTCGGTATGCCCCTTCTGTCTTCCGAACCCTTTAACCTCTGTAACGGTCATACCCTCTATATGGATGTCGTTTAACGCCTTTTTTACCTCATCGAGCTTAAAGGGTTTTATAATTGCCTCTATCTTTTTCATTAGGATTCACCTCCTCTTGTTCGGCGAGCGGTTTAAAACCGCTCGCCGCCTAGCTTGCTTATTCTATTTCTTGCCGCTGAACACATCGAAGTCAATATCCACCTGCACGGTAAACCAGTCTTCAACAGCCGCAAGTTTATCGTTATTCTGGTCAACATAGGCGACTATCACGCTTGCATTTGGCGCAAACTTCCACGAAAAACCATAGCTAAGGGCGCCGTAACTGCTGTCTCCGCCCATATAATCTATTGCCAGCCAGAGATTGTCTGAAATCTCGCTCATAGTTCTTTCCCAGCAGAGAAGTATGCCGGCCTCGTCAGATTTGCCGTTTTCGTCCACAAGGAGTTTTTCATTTCCTTTATAGTATCCCACAGAAAATCTGCCTGCAGGACCGATTGTCTTTGCCGCTTTAGCATAAAGAATATTGTAATCTGTGCCGAGTTTGGCGGTTTGATTAACCCTTGCCTCTCCTCCGGTTTTCGTCCCTAACATATATCCGCCGACTGCCAGAGCCGGGAAAAAATCGCCGAATGCGCCTTCCGGTATGCCGAGCTTGAGATTATAATACATAGGATATGCGTCATAGGTCCCGTAACCGGCAATATGGTCGAACCCTACTTCCAGTTGAACCTTTTCAAAAGGAAGCACTCCGACTGTAAACCCAAGATTTGTTACAGTTTGAGGACGCGCCCCAAGTGCTCCGCCAACCTGCTGATCCTGCCCTTTTGTAGGCAGATACATATCCGATGTCAGATGAAACACGCCGTACGGCTGGATATCCGTTGACACGCTCCAGATATGCGTTGACGGCGTTGCAAATGCGCTCCCTCCTGACATAATTACTGTTGCTGCTGCCAGCGCTGCTACTAACTTTTTCATTTCCTTTCCTCCTTGTGTGTTTTTTTTGAAAACCCTGTTTATCAGGGAAAATTAAAAAACGCCTCTCCCTTTCGGAAGAAGGCGCCTTTGCCTTATTCTAAAATAGCAGGATACATCTTTGTATCCATGTGTTTGATATTCGTATATTGCAACTCTAATGCCAAAACCGTTTTCCTTGAATTTAAGCCATTTACCTGCCAATAACGTTTAAAAGCATTAAAAACTTGCTTAAGTTATAATCATCAATGCCTATTTATGAAACAGATTGAAGAATCTTGAAAATACCGCTTCTCCGTATTTATGGATGGTTTCTATATTATCAGGCGTGTCTTTCAGAATCTTTTTTGGATTTATATACGACTTGACGGAAATCAGTTCTTTGTCATTCACATCTATCCATTCCCTTACCATCTCTTCCGTGACCTCAAGGTGAAACTGCAGGCCGTAGGCATTTTTGCCGACCTTTATTATTTGATTGGGAAATAATTCTGAAGACGCAAGACATTTGCCGGTTTCAGAGATGTCAAATGTATCGCCGTGCCACTGAAGCACTGTAAACCCATCGGGCAGTCCGATAAACAGCCCATCTCTCTTGCCTTCATCTGTTAGTTCCACCTTATACCAGCCGATCTCTTTTTTCTTCCCTTTGTAAACATTTGCGCCTGCGGCCTTTGCCAGAAGCTGCGCGCCGAGGCATACTCCCAATATCGGGATATTGTTTTTAATGGCGTTTTTTATAAGCGAAATCTCATCTTTTATGAACGGATAAATATCCTCCTCATACACGCCCATCGGCCCGCCGAGCACAACAAGGCCGTCATAGCCTTTCATATCTCTCGGTATTTTTTGGCTTCCGAATATTTTTATGAAGTCCGCCCCAATCCCTTTTTGCATGAGCAACTTGCCTATTATGCCGAATCCCTCGCTCTTTACATGCTGCAACACAAGGACTTTTTGCGTCATTTTCTCCCCTCCAATGCCGTAATCAGTATCTCAGCAATCTCCTTCATTGACCTTCTTTTGTCCATGCTCATCCTCTGAATTCTGGAGAATGCGTCTCTCTCTGATAATCCTTCCTTTTCCATCAAAAGCCCTTTTGCCCTCTCTATTATTTTTCTCGCCTCAATCGTCTCCTTTAAATCTATGTTTTCCCTGCTCACGGCCTGAAACTCCTTAAACCTGGATATGGCAAGATCGATCGTGGGCAGCAATTCTTCCTCTCTCACAGGTTTTACAAGATACGCCATGACGCCGGCTTCGGCAGCCCTTTTTATGGTCTCTTCGTCCTTTTTAGCTGTTAAAAGAATCACAGGGGTCGGCTTCAGCTTGTTTATTGCCATAGCAGCCTCGATGCCGTCCATGCCCGGCAGCTTGACATCCATAAGAATCGCATCGGGAGAGAGTTTCTGCATGAGATCCACCGCCTCAAGGCCGCTCTTTCCCTCCCCTATAACCTCGCAGCCTATGTCTTTCAAAAGCCCTTTCAGCACAAACTGATGGTCGGCATTATCATCTATTGTTATTATCTTTTTTTTTGTCATGCGATTCTATAAATGCAATTATAATGCCAATAAATACAGGCAATGGGCAACAGGCGGCTGGCAATAGGTTTTTTAACCCATAGCCTATTGCCTATAACCAATTGCCTGTATTTTTGTGATTTTTTATTCGGCAGGTGTGGGTAAAAAATGGGCAGATGATTAAAGAAAGAGTCAAAGTTTTTCCTCTGATACTCTGACTCTTTGACTCTCCATGCTGTTTTTGAGTTTTAATTTTTCATAGACAACTTAAACCTACCTGCAAAGCCTCTCATACAGCTCCACATATCTCTTTGCAGACCTTTCCCATGAAAAGTCCTGCTGCATTGCCTTT
>CAZVZI010000166.1:0-4804 GCA_964631455.1 uncultured Thermodesulfobacteriota bacterium
ATAGTCGCAGACCTCTCCCGTTTAAATACATAACGGGACAAGTTTACAACTTCCTGTCCTCTTCAATTATTATGTGATATATCTCTTCCTGGGTAGACGCCTCCATAAGCCGCTTTCTGACTTCGGCATCTTTTAAAAGGCGGGATATTCTGGCCAGAACCTTGAGATGCGCCGTATTGGAATCCTCCGGCGCCGCTATTAAAAAGAACAGGTGAGCGTATCTTTCATCCATAGCCTGAAATTCCACCCCTTTAATGCTTCTGCCAAAGAGGACGGCAATGCTGTTTATGCCTTTAAGCCGCGCGTGAGGTATTGCGACGCCATAACCAATGCCTGTGCTGCCAAGCCTCTCCCTTTCAAGAATCGCCTCCAGGAGTTTTTCTTTATTAAGGTCGGCAAACCTGAAGGCAAGTTCTTCAACCATCTCTTCAAGCGCTTCACGCTTCCCCATTGCCTTAATGTCCGGCATTATGCAATCCTGGCTTAGAATGTCAGCAAGTTTCATATCAAAACAACCTCTTCCTCTTGCTGGCAGAAAGTATGCCCATAGCCTCTCTATATTTTGTTATGGTCCGCCTTGCGATATCTATGCCGGAGCTTTTCAATATCTCCAATATCTTCTGGTCGGAGAGCGGTTTGGCTGCGTCTTCCATAGCATATATGCCCCTGAGTTTTTCCATAACACTCCTAGATGACATGTCAGCGCTGTCAGTTGTATTTATTTTCGGGCTGAAAAAATATTTCAACTCAAAGATGCCGTGCGGCGTATGGGCATATTTATTCGAGGTAACCCTGCTTATGGTAGACTCATGCATTTCCACATCCAAAGCCACATCTCTCAGGATAAGGGGTTTCACAAAGCATGGGCCGTTATCAAAAAACTCCCTCTGAAATTTTACGATGCTCTTGGCCACCTTATAGATAGTGCGCTGCCTCTGGTGAATACTTTGTATCAGCCATCTGGCTGAGCGGAGCCTTTCCTGCACATAGGTCTTTGTTACATCGGCTCCTTTGCCATTTTTAGCAATCAAATCCCTGTAATAAGAACTTATCTTCAACTTCGGAAGTCCGTTTTCATTAAGCAGTATCACATAATCTCTACCAGCCTTCTGTATGTATATATCAGGGATTACCACATTGGCTTCGGACTGGCCATATGCGCTGCCGGGGCGGGGGCAAAATCCCATAATTACTTTTACTGCCTCTATAACACTATCCATCGGAATCTTTAAGGCGGCTGCTATTGCCTTATAATTTTTATTTTCAAGATTACCCATATGCCGGTTGATTATCTCTTCAACAATCGGGTTTTTGCAGCCAAGAAATTCAGCCTGCGTTAAAAGACATTCCTTCAAGGTTCTTGAGCCCACACCTACCGGGTCAAACTGCTGTATCTTTTTAATGGTAATCTCGACCACATCCTCGCCGGCGCCTGTTGCCATTGAAATTTCCTGCGTTGTCGACTTTAAGTAAACGGCCTCATCGTTTCCAT
The DNA here is from genome assembly GCA_964631455.1 of uncultured Thermodesulfobacteriota bacterium. GTDB lineage: Bacteria > Desulfobacterota > GWC2-55-46 > UBA9637 > UBA9637 > JACRNJ01. The sequence continues at coordinate 1,493 of CAZVZI010000166.1, forward strand.
TGTTTTCACCAATCCTCAAATAACCGTCATCATCTATATTGCCTATTATAAATTCTCCGACCTGAGTTTCTTCCGGGGTAAATGGAGAAAGGTGAAGCTGCCACATAAGGTGCTCAACAAGGGTCGGTTTTCTGGTAAGGGTGGCCTCAAGCGAAGATTCTTCCGAATCTTCCGAAAAACCGGCGCCCCTGACCGGCCTTTCATAGCAATTTTCTAAATATGCCTCCCAATCCACTTCTCTTTGTTTTTGCGGATTCAGGCTTGCGCTTGAGTCAGAAGCCGGCTCTGCCTCATCCTGGACGCCGTCTTCCTCCAACGTGGGATTGGTCTCCATTTCTTCTCTCACCATTTCCGCAAGCTCCAGCCTTGAAAGCTGGAGAAGCTTTATGGCAAGCTGCAACTGCGGCGACATCACCAATTGCTGCGATAATCTTAAGTCCTGTCTTATTTCATGCGCCATAGTTTTAAAATTAAAGTGTCAAAGGGTCAGAGTATCAGAGGGTCATAACAAAAACTTTGACTCTTTGACCCTTTGACTCTCTGACTCTATATTACTGAACCTCTCCCCCAGATATGCCTCGCGCGCCTTCTTGCTTTCCATTATTGCGCCCGGCGTCCCTTGCTCTATTATCTTTCCTCCATCTATTATATAAGCCCTGTCGCATATCCCCAGGGTTTCGCGCCAATTATGGTCTGTCAGCAAAACACCGATGCCTTTGCCCTTGAGCTTTGTTATTATATCCTGAATATCGGCTACCGCTATGGGGTCTATGCCTGCGAACGGCTCATCCAATAATATAAATGAAGGCGAATTAACCAGCGACCGCGCTATCTCCACCCTTCTCCTCTCGCCGCCTGAAAGGGCATAGGCCTTGCTGTTTTCCAAATGGGTTATGCCGAGATCTTCAAGGAGACCTTTCAATCTTATATCTTCCTCATCTGCCGGAAGCTCAAGAAATTCAAGCACCGCCTTAATATTTTCCCTTACCGTAAGTTTCCTGAAAACAGACGGTTCCTGCGGAAGATAACTTATGCCTTTTCTTGCCCTCTTATACATGGGAAGATGCGTAATATCCTCATCCCCCAAAAACACCTCGCCGGATTCTGGGCCGATAAGGCCGACCACCATATAAAATATGGTTGTCTTGCCGGCGCCGTTCGGGCCTAAAAGCCCTACAACTTCGCCCTGTCTGACTTCCAGACCTACCCCGTCAACTACCTTTCTGCCTTTAAAAGATTTTACAAGACTTTTGGTTGAAAGCCTGATTATTTGCATTTCGTCCCGGCTTTTTCATCCTTTGGGTGCACAACTGCCTTCACTCTATTGTCTGCGCTGCCCTCTACCAAACTTTTGTCTTCATCCAGAAAGATGGTTATCTTATCTCCCTTAACAATATCGCAATCCTGCTCTACCTGCGGATTTCCTGTAAGAACAACCGCCCTGTTCTCCCTGGTATAAACCGCTCTTTCTCCGGTTGCCACCTTATTCAACTGAACTATCCTGACATTCCCTGTTGCTATCATTTCTTTGATTTCCTGACCATCGGCATAATAGACATACAACTCTTTGGAGTAAAGCGTATAATCCTTCTGCTCTGCCACGACATCGCCTTTAAATATAACAAGATTCTCCTTCTTCCTGGCCTCCATATAATTTGAGGTAATGGTTATGGGCTGGCTTTTGTCTATGATAATTTTATCTTCGGCAAGGCTGGGGGCAGTGAACAGTAAACAGTAAACAGTTATCAGTGAACAGTAAAAAACTTTAACTGATAACTGGTAACTGATAACTGATAACTGATAACTGTTTTTATATTGCCGCATCTTTCACCACTGTTCTGACATTTGCCGATATATAAACCCTTTCCGTTATCATATCCGCCAGAAAGCCAATTCCTTCAATAGTGATATTCGGGCCTGTAAAAAATACCTTGTCCTTTGTGCTTATCTGTCTATTCGCGGCAACATACTTCAATGAATCGGTTTTAAGCCGGTAATTGTCCGTTGATGTAACCGTCACATCTCCGGCTATATCCATGTCCTTGGTATCATTTCTTAACTTTCCCTCCCTGCCGGTCAATGTATAATTCACGCCTTTTTGAGAATAAAAAACAACCTTTACATTCCCAAAAACAGTCAGGTTGTCATTTTTAAAATATTGGGCAGAGTCTGCCTCAAGCTCCCATTCTTTGCGGCCGTTTTTCGTCTCCACGTATCTGGCCTTCTCAATCCTTATGTCAGCTTTAGAAGACCTTACCACTGTGCCGGATAAGCCTTTACTCATCATGGAATTTATATAAATAGACGCCCCTATGGCGGACACAGCCGCAACCAAAAATATGACAAGGAGCAGCTTAATCTTTGGCTTCATAGCAAGAATTATACCATTCTCATTAAATATGTAAAGATTTTTTAATGTTTGATTAAACCGATTACAAGGCAGATTAGGCAAATTTTATCTCTTTAAGCTGTGCGCTTCATTCAAAATATTTTGCCGTCACACCATTCCACTTCCCCTGCGTTTTCAGGATTAGCTCACAAATTTCCCGCACTGCGCCGCAGCCGCCATTTTTCACCGTTATATAGTCGGCATATTTTTTTACATCCACCACCGCATCTTTAACAGCCACAGCAAAACCGACCCTGCGCAAAAGCGGTATATCCACGAGTTCATCTCCCATATACGCAGCCTCGCCGGGCGACAGTTGTTTTTTTCCGGCAATATCCTCAAAGGCGGCCACCTTATCCATTGCCTTCTGATAGACCGTTTCTATGCCGAGATTGTTCGCGCGGTGAAGCACAACATTGGACTCTCTTGCTGTAATAATAGCAACATCTATACCTGCCCTCATCAGGAGCTTTATACCGTGCCCATCCTTGACATCAAACACCTTTGTCTCTTTGCTGTCGTCGTCATAGATGATGCGCCCATCTGTCATAACGCCATCCACATCAAGGATGAGGAGTTTGATGGGTTTTATTTTTTTTATGAGACTGGCGGATATTTTTTTGGACATTTAAATTGACTCCACCTTAATTGTAAATTGTGTTTCAAAAACAGTATCCAGAGCAATTTCCCAGAAAAAGAAGAGGCACGACCCCTGAAAAATCCTTTCAAACCCTGCCTCGGAGATGGAAACTGTCTCTATCGGAAATCTCCAGACAGAGGTTTCCTTATCAAAGGTAAAATCCACCTTCATCCTTGCCCATTTATCCACCAAACCTATCTGCCTGACGTCGTAAATCTCTCCGGTGCTTTCAAGTCCTAAATCCCCCCTTGCCCCCCCTTTGACAAAATCCCCCTCTTTTCCC
>CAZVZI010000167.1:0-4755 GCA_964631455.1 uncultured Thermodesulfobacteriota bacterium
AGGGATTTTACAATCAACCCCCTTGCTGCCGCTCTAAACCCAAAAAAATTCGGCGAGCTTATAGATTTTTTTGGCGGGCAGAGGGGCATAAAGGAAAAGACCGTCAGGGTTTTACACAACCTGAGTTTCGTTGAAGACCCGACAAGGGTTTTCAGGGCAATCAGATTTGAGCAACGATATGGTTTTACAATGTCCACACATACGCAAAGTCTTATAAAGAACGCAGTTAAATTAAACCTCCTTCAGAGGATAAGCGGAGAGAGGCTTTTAAATGAGTTGCAGGCCATGCTTGAAGAAGAAAATTTTCTCCGCGCCATAGGACGTATCAAGGAGTTTGACCTTATAAAGTTTATTCATCCTGAAATTCGTCTGGATGCCGAAGAAATGGCGCTTTTGGAAAAGGCGCGCGATGTCCTGTTATGGTATCAACTGCTTTATATGGAAGAAAAGATAGAGGCATGGCTTGTGCTGCTACTGGCTGTTTTAGATCAGCTGAAACAAGATAATGTTTGGGAAACCAGACAAAGGCTTGCCATTGCAGGCAGGCACAGGGTGAATGTGCTGGAGGCAAGAAGTGAATCAATAAAAGCGTTAAATATGCTGCAGATGAAAAAGGGTTTAAAGAACAGCGAGGTTTATAAAATTCTCAACCCAATCCCTATGGAGAATATTCTGTATATAATGGCAAAGACCAAATCGGATAACACAAAAAAGATTATATCCAATTTTATAACCCATTTGAAAGGGTGTAAACCAACGCTCCACGGAGATGACCTTAAAAGGCTGGGCGTGCCGGAAGGCCGTATTTACAGCGAAATCATTAACATCCTGCTTGAGAAAAGACTGGATGAAAAGATAAAGACAAAGGCAGATGAGGAAAAGATGGTTAAGGAAATTGTGTCAAAATAAAAACTTTAATTCTTTGACGCTTATTACTGCACTCCTTTGAATGCTGCTCTTATAGCAAAGAAAGATAACACACCCCGGTTTTTTCTTTTGAATTTTAGGTTTCATTTTGGTATGTTTATAAACTTTCAAGAGCGAGGAAAGCTTGGATACGCAGGAAATCATAAATCTAACCGGCAAATACATTGCAAATACCTACAATCGCTTTCCCATTGCCATTACGAGGGGCAAGGGGTGCAGGGTTTGGGATGCGGACGGCAAAGAGTATCTGGATTTCGTAGCCGGCCTTGCGGTCTGCAATCTCGGTCATTGCCATCCCAAGGTGGTGAAGGCGATTCAGGAGCAGACAGAAAAGCTGATTCATATATCCAATCTCTATCACATTGAGCCGCAGGCTGAGCTTGCTGAACTCCTCTGCAAAAACTCGTTTGCGAATAAAGCGTTTTTTTGTAATTCCGGCGCAGAGGCTAACGAGGCTGCAATCAAACTTACGAGGAGATATTTTAAGGATAAGGGCGATAATAAATTTCAGATAATTACTATGGAAAAGTCCTTTCACGGAAGGACTATGGCAACATTGGCGGCTACAGGCCAGAAGAAGTTTCAGGCCGGTTTTGAACCGCTTCTGGAAAAATTTATCTATGCGCCGTTTAATGATGTTAATGCTGTGGCAAAGGCCATAACTCCTGAGACAGCGGCTGTTATGCTTGAGCCGATTCAGGGCGAAGGCGGGGTAAATATTCCATCGGAAAATTATCTGAAAGAATTGAAGGCTCTTTGCAAGAAAAAAGGTATGTTGCTCATCTTTGACGAGGTTCAGGTCGGCATGGGGCGCACGGGAAAGTTATTTACTTACGAGCATTATGATGTAACACCGGATATTATGACTCTGGCAAAGGGACTGGCAGGCGGCGTTGCCATAGGCGCTATGCTGGCAATAGACGAGGTTGCAAAGAGTTTTATTCCCGGAACACACGCATCCACCTTCGGCGGCAATCCGCTTGCAACAGCGGCGGGCATTGCCGCGCTCAAGGCTGTGTCGGAACAAGGCATGTTAGAAAATTGCCGGAAGGTCGGAAAATATCTTTTTGAAAAGGTGAGCGGGTTACAGAAAGAATTTCCGTTCATCAAAGAGGTGCGTGGAAAGGGCTTGATTATCGGCATGGAACTGACTATTCAAGGCGCAAATATCGTGAAGGCATGTATGGAAAAAGGTCTTTTGATAAACTGCACTTCCGACACCATACTGCGTTTTATCCCGCCGCTTGTTGTGACGGAAAAAGATGTGGATGAGATGATGAAGATATTTACCGCTGTTCTTAAAACAGTAAAGGTTTGATAATGCTAAAACATTTATTAACAATCGCTGACCTTACAAAAGCCGAGATAGATGCCATCTTTGAAAGAACAACTGCGCTCAAAGTGAGGCGGAAGCGAGGCATTCCGCACCTCCCTTTGATGGGCAAGACACTGGCGCTTATCTTTGAAAAGGCATCCACGAGGACGCGGGTTTCCTTTGAAACTGCCATGTATCAATTGGGCGGCAATGCCATATTCATAAGCCAGAGGGATTCGCAGATAGGCCGCGGTGAACCTATAAAAGATACGGCAAGGGTATTGTCAAGGTATGTGGATGGCGTGGTCATCAGAACATTTGGCCATGACATAGTAGAAGAATTTGCGAAATATTCTACAATTCCAATTATAAACGGCCTTACCGATTTGCATCACCCGTGTCAGGTTTTGACGGATGTGTTCACCATTGTGGAGAAAAAGGGAGACTGCAAAGGGCTTATTTTTGCCAGGCAGAGGGCGGCAAACAATATGGCGAATTCATGGATTGAGGCTGCTTCCCGCCTTGGGTTTGATTTGGTGCTTGCCTGCCCTGACGGGTATTGGCCTGATAAAAAAATTTTGGAAAGGGCTAAAAAAGAGGCCGCTTCAAAAATAGAGATTGTAAAAGACCCCAAAGATGCGGCAAAGGATGCGGATGTTTTGAATACCGATGTGTGGGCCAGCATGGGACAGGAAGAAGAGACCGAAAAGAGGAAGAAGGCATTTAAGGGCTATCAGATAAATTCGGATTTATTAAAACTTGCAAAAAAAGATGCCGTTGTCATGCACTGCCTTCCCGCGCACAGGGGAGAAGAAATAACAGATGAGGTTATGGAAGGCAGCCAATCGGTTGTATTTGATCAGGCGGAGAACCGGCTGCATGTGCAGAAGGTGATTCTGGAGAAATTACTACTCGGAGGAAGAGATGTCTGACATTAAAAAAGTCGTTTTAGCCTATTCCGGCGGCCTTGATACCTCGGTTATCATCAAATGGCTTGTTGAAAATTATGGATGCGAGGTTGTTGCATTTGCTGCCGATTTGGGGCAGGGCGAAGAGCTCGCTCCGCTTAAGAAAAAAGCCATAGCTACAGGCGCAAAGAAGATTTATATACAAGACCTGAAAGAGGAGTTTGTCAGGGACTTTATATTCCCCATGCTTCGGGCAGGCGCGGTGTATGAAGGTAAATATTTGCTCGGCACATCCATCGCAAGGCCTCTCATTGCCAAAGCGCAAATGGAAATTGCAAAAAAAGAAAAGGCCGATGCTGTCTGCCACGGTTCAACGGGCAAAGGTAACGATCAGGTTCGTTTTGAACTCACTTATTATGCCATCAATCCGCACATAAAAGTCATTGCGCCGTGGCGCGAGTGGGACATGAAATCAAGGACAGATTTAATAGATTATGCAGAAAAACACAATATCCCTGTTACTGCGACAAAGTCAAAACCGTACAGTTCGGACCGGAATTTGTTCCATATAAGTTTCGAGGGCGGCATATTGGAAGACCCGTGGGCTGAGCCGCCGGAGGATATGTTTGTGTTGAGCGTTTCGCCTGAGAAGGCGCCGAATAAGCCCTGTTATGTTGAGATAGATTTTCAAAACGGAAATCCTGTTGCAGTGAACGGCAAAAAGCTCTCTCCGGCAAAACTCCTTGCGGAGTTAAATAAACTTGGCGGCATAAATGGAATTGGCAGAGTCGATCTGGTGGAAAACCGCTATGTGGGCATGAAGAGCAGGGGCGTGTATGAAACGCCGGGCGGAACCATACTCCATGCGGCGAGGCGGGCAGTGGAGTCTATCGCTATGGACAGAGAGGTGCTGCATCTAAGAGACAGTTTAATACCGAGATACGCGGAATTGGTTTACTACGGCTACTGGTATTCGCCTGAGCGGGAGATGATACAAGGGATGATAGACCATGCCTTAAAAGGCGTAACCGGCACAGCCCGTTTAAAACTCTACAAAGGCAATTGCGATGTAGTGGGCAGAAAATCCGATAAATCGCTTTACCATCCCGACTTCGCCACCTTTGAAGAGGATGTGGTGTATGACCAGAAGGATGCCGAGGGGTTTATTAAGCTGAATGCGCTGCGCTTGAAGATTAAGGCGATGGTGGAAAAGAAGTGAAACTTGCAAGATTTTTAAAAGATGCTTTAATAAAGCACGGCATTGTCGAAGGGGAAGATATTTTTGAGATAGAAGGAAATATCTTCGTCAGTTTTAAAAAGACCTCGATCAGACATAAACTTAATTCCGTAAAACTTCTGGCGCCGTGCGAACCGTCCAAAATAGTTGCCATCGGCTTAAACTACAAGGCCCATGCAGCTGAGTTTAACAAGCCTTTGCCGGAAGAGCCCATGATATTTATGAAACCTTCAACTGCGGTCATCGGACCTGGCGATGAGATTGTTTATCCTCAGCATATGTCAAGGCGCGTGGATTACGAGGGTGAGCTTGGGGTTGTCATAGGCAAAAAGGCGCACATGGTGAAAAAAGAGGACGCCGAAGATTAT
>CAZVZI010000168.1:0-4716 GCA_964631455.1 uncultured Thermodesulfobacteriota bacterium
GTTCTCGATGAGGCAGACCACATGTTCGACATGGGCTTTTTGCCTGATATCCGGAAGATACTTAAACGGCTCCCCAACGAGCGGCAGACCCTCCTCTTCTCGGCCACCATGCCAGAAGAGATAAAACGTCTTGCCCACGAAACGCTTCGCAATCCGGTTACCGTGCAGGTGGGGAGCGGTTCTCCTGTGGTTACCGTGAGCCATGCAATCTACCCTGTTTCAGAGCATCTCAAAACCAGTCTGCTCCTTGAGTTGTTGCATCATACGGACACCGAATCAGTGCTGGTCTTCACCCGCACCAAACACCGCGCCAAGCGTCTCGGAGAACAGCTCGGCAAGGCCGGTTACAAAGCGGCCTCGCTTCAGGGGAACCTTTCCCAATACCGGCGCCAGGCGGCTTTGGACGGGTTTCGCGACGGCACATTCCAGATATTGGTTGCGACAGATATTGCCGCGCGCGGCATAGATGTCTCGCAGATTTCTCATGTCATAAACTTTGATATTCCCAATACAGCCGAGGCATACATCCACCGCATAGGCAGGACAGGCCGCGCTGCCAGAAGCGGCGATGCCTTCACCCTTGTAACCTCTGAGGATACGGCCATGGTTCGCACCATAGAAAGAGTTCTCCATTCCCAGCTTGAACGGCGGACTATCGAAAACTTCAACTACAAAGCCCCTGCGCCTAATAAGGAACATTCGCTTGTCCCCGAAGGCTTTAATCGGGGAATGGCAAGGCCGGCTTTCCGGCCAGCCGCAAAAAAGACAGGTGCGCCTTCTCATGCACGGCATAAATCCCGTCCCGCAACTCACAGTTCGGGCGCGCATAGGCGACACTTCAAAGGTTCGCGTTCAGCGTGATGAATAGCGCCTTCCGAATCGGATTGCTTATTGCCTGATTTGACAAAATAGGAAAAGAGACGAGCGGGTGAGGGGAAAGCGGGAAAATATACCCGATGCTCTGCATCGGGAAGGACAATAGGATGCGCCAAGGAACGAGGCGCATCTATAGCTCTGCGTAAGCGTTGCGGCTGAAAGACCCATATAACCGTTCCCGAGAGTGAACCGCTTGTTTGCAATCGTAAGGTTTTCCACTTCGCCAAAACTTGTCGGCGCCCCCGTATCAAACAGCCACAACTTTCCTCCCAGTTCCGCGAACAGGTGCCCATCTTTGAAAATCAAGGGTAGCATGTGCATCGCTTATTCTCCTGCGGAACAAGTTATTATCAAGTTTCCTGTTATCTTCACTTTTTGAGTGATAACCGGAAAAGCCTTGTAGGCTAGGCTGCGTCCACCAAAAATATATGGCAAAAATCGGTGGGCATAGCCCACAAACTATAAATTTAAAACCTTCCCGCTCTTGGCATAAGTAGCAGCAAGGGATGCCTCACTTTCAAACTCCTCCGGCGTTAAGGTGATGATATCAAGGGGTATCAAAAACTTCTTGATGGTCTTTATCTCGGCATCTTTTGTCAACTGCGCCCTTTGAAATATATCTTTTGCGCGGAAATCCTCTGCCACGATCAAAAGATCAATATCGCTATCGCCTTTGGCGGCGCCTTTAGCTTGGGAGCCGAATAGAATCAGCTTTGAGACATGCAATCCCGTTTCATCAAGGCATTTCTGAAAAAACTTTACTGCTTCTCTGACCTTGCTTTTAGCCATTCCAATACCTCTTTTCCTTTTGTAAGTATCTCTTTTGTCTTTTTCCTATCGAATTCCTTCATTATCTTTGCCAGATCATCCGGGTAGCGAGTCGGGACGCTCACCCGGTTAAGCGTAAAAACGAAATCATACAACTCTTGCGGAAGGTCGATGTTAATCTTTTCGAGAAGAAAAAGAAGGCTGTGCGTATTCGGCGGAACCTCCTTCAATATCCCTTGATACAAGCCCTTCAAGGTCTTTTCAACCGAGAGATGACACATGAAGACCGCGTATACATACCGCTTTCCTTCAAACATATATCCAGCGGTGTCCATGTCATAATCGCCCTGTTTAAACCATTCTGACGGTTTTTTACTCATACCGGATGAATATAGCAAAATAGCATTTTTATTGCAAAGGCATTGACTTCATCCCTACAGACTGCTCAATATATTCTTGAAATGTATGGCCGCTGCGGTATCCCCGCTTATCTCCAGCTTTCGTGAAAAGAATACCGTATCAGGGTCTTCCTTGCCGAGGAGCAGGCCGAAGAAGACCTTGGTTTCACCTTTCATAACAACATCCGGTTTTTTTACGAGATGGGGGATTATCTTTATGTCATTGTCTTTGATGTGTAGATAGAACTTTTTGCCCAAATCCGATGCTTCAAACAGAAAAAGCTTTCCATCAATTTCCTTTAACCTCTCCTTAAATTTTTTGTTGCCGTCAACTATCGCGCCCATGACAGCGCCCATGCCCACCGCCTCAATCCAGAGAGGCATAAGCCTCAAGGGCAGTTTGAGAGCCTGCAAGGTCTTTGCCTTGATAAGTTCTTTATATTTCTCTGACTTCATACTTTTATGCCGATATGCACCGCAGCAATGCCGTTAAAGAGGTTGTAATATTTGACCTTAAAAAGCCCCAGACCTTCCAGCATCTTTTTCAATTCCTCCTGAGGCGGAAACTTTCTTATGGACTCAGGAAGATATGTGTATGCATCCCTGTTGCCGGTAACTATTTCGCCGATTTCAGGCATGACCTTGAATGAGTAGAAATCGTAGAGTTTGCCGAATGTCTTTGATGCGGGATGCGAAAACTCAAGGCACATGACCCTGCCGCCCGGTTTTACAACCCGCGCCATTTCTTTAAATGCCTTTTCAATGTGTGTAACATTTCTTATGCCAAAACTTACTGTTGCAACATTAAATATATTGTCAGGAAAACATATCTCTTCTGCATTTCCCTGAACATACTGAATGTTCTTTAAAAATCCATTGTCAATGCACCTGGTTCTCCCGACCTCCAGCATCTCTTTATTTATATCATAGACAATAACCTTCCCCTTTTCTCCAACCCGTTTTGCCATGAGCATTGCAATATCCGCTGTTCCGCCTGCCACATCAAGCGCGGACTCCCCCAGGTTAAGCCTTGTCTTTTCAACAAAAAACCGCTTCCAGAGTCTGTGCACGCCAAAACTCATCAGATCGTTCATCAGGTCATACTTATCCGCAACCGATGAAAATATATCCGCCACCCTGTGCCTTTTCTCTTCAACAGGGATTTCCTTATTGCCAAAGTGTGTTGTTTTTTTGTCTTCCATCAAGCATTCCTTCCTAATCATCCGTCTTTTCATCCATAACTGACATTCTTTTCCAATCTTTCCACACTCTAATGAAGGTGAAATAAAAATAGCGCGCTACACAGATAAATATCCTTCTTTAACAAGGAAATCTTTTGCCTTGAGTATCTGAATACCATTATATATTCCTAAATCAAGCAGATGTTTATCGCCTGAAATAATATAATCAGCCATGCCATCTACTGTGCAATCAAGAAAGATATTGTCTGTATGGTCGGCAGTAATCGCCGAAATCTTACTGCTTGTTTCTATATGCTCAACGTTGTTTCTTAAACTTTTAATAAACGGCAGCGCTTCTTTTGGCGAGAGTCCAAATTTGGAATAGCCCAATACCCTGATTAACTCGCTTTCTATATTACTGCTGACGAGCATTATGATTTTTCTTTCACGGATTAAATTATAGATAGTTCTCGGATGTCCTTTCCAGAAAAATGCAGAGATTGTAACATTGGTGTCCAGAACAACTCTTTTCAACGGACACCCCGCGATTCATGAATAATTCTTTCAATATCCTGTTCCGTCAACTCAGAAAACCCTTTCTCTTTTGCAAGAGATTCTGCGTAGATGTAAATATCAGGCTCCCCTACAGGCATTAATATAACATCAAAAACACTTCCTACTTCTTTTGCTGCATCTTCAGGCAAAGAAAGATGCCCATCGGGAAGCACCTTGCCTATAAATCTTGTTGCTGTGGTTTTCATATGCCAATCACCTCCTATATGTGTTTTATTTTATACCAAAGCATGACATTTTCCTAATCAAAAATCCTCCTCATTCAGCCTGTGGGCTTTGCCCACCGTTTTCAATCAATTTTATCTTGCGGTGGGCGCAGCCCACCCTACTAACTTGATTTCTACCATCGTCTGATCCATCCATTATCAATTCCCTTGCTAATCACTCTTCTCGTTGGTGGTTCTGGCTTTTTACCTGGCTTATAATATAAAGCGTTGCAACCCTTCGTCATACACTGCCATCCATTCTCATATTCTTTTAAATGTGATTTCTTGCTATTAGCCATGCAGGATGGGCAAAAATAATTTCCTGTTCTCTTTTCTTTAAGAATACCGAATTCTTGCATGAATATATATTTCTCTCTTTTATAAACTATATAGACAAGAAAGAATGTGCATATTGTGACTAAAGATATTACCAACCAAAACCATATTAACGGATCAACTCTCCTTATGAAATCGTCAGGTGTAAATTTGGCGGCTAAAATTATGAAGGGGGTATACAAGACTGCAATAATCAATTCAACAGCCCTTTCTTTTATTTTTGCTATAAAATTATCCATTTTCTATTATCCTCCTCTCCTCATCCGTTATCCCATAAAGCCCATACACAATCTCATCTATCTTTTCATCCATAACCGCTATCTCCCTTTCAATCTTTTCACGCTCTGCTGATGGCGGAAGGGAGTTTTTCTTTTTGTG
>CAZVZI010000169.1:0-4625 GCA_964631455.1 uncultured Thermodesulfobacteriota bacterium
GCGGCTTCTGCGCTCAACATACTAAAGGTATGCCTCGCTTGAAGCCTTGCATCTGGGACATTTTTGAGCGTCAACTTTCAGTATCAACTATATAACCAATATTATACTAATCCACGTTTTTTCATGATTATATTCCTTATTTTTTTGGAGGGGCAGTGAGATTTATCAAGGATTTTGATCCGTTTAAGATTCTCAAGGCGGCCTTGAAGAGAGGCGGCGATTTTGCGGATATCTATATGGAGGAAACTGTCAATACATCCATAGTCTGCGAGGAAAATAAGATCGAGAAGGTCATATCGGGAAGGGACAGGGGGTTGGGGCTTAGGGTCATCTTTGATTTTAAGACAGTTTATGCATATACAAACGATTTAACGGAAAAAGGGCTTCTGGAACTGGCGGATATTGTGAGCAAGGCTGTAAAACAAGGAAAGGCAACCCCCCCGATCCCCCCCTTTAATAAAGGGGGAGCGGGGGGGGTTAAAAAAGGTATAGCGCAAAGTTTTCACATAAAAACTCCGCCTTCCAGTGTTAATCTTTTAAAAAAAGTTGAACTGGTGAAAAAAGCAAATTTCTTTGCAAGGGGTTTTGATAAAAGGATTGCTCAGGCAAAGGTGGTATATGGAGACGGCTTTAGGCAAACTGCCATTATAAATTCCCTTGGTCAATGGGTTGAGGAAAACAGGACAGGCATTCTTTTTTTGACCCAGGTGGTTGCAAGGGAAGGCGAGGCTGTGCAAACAGGTTACGAGCCTATTGGCGGCGTCATGGGATTGGAAATATTTGAGGAAAACCCTCCTGAAAAGGTTGCTGAAACGGCGGCGAAAAGGGCTATCCTCATGTTAAGGGCAAAAAAGGCAATCGGGGGTAAAATGCCTGTTGTCTTATCCAGTAAGGCAGGCGGCACAATGATTCACGAGGCCATCGGCCACGGCCTTGAGGCAGATCTTGCGCAGCAAGGGCTTTCGGTATATTCCGGAAAGATTGGCGAAAAAATCGCCTCTCCTTTGATAACCGTAATAGATGACGCTACTATTCCATACAAGAGAGGTTCTTTCTTTTTTGACGATGAGGGAAGTCCGGGACAAAAGACAATGCTTGTAGAAAACGGGGTTTTGAAAAACTATATGTACGACAGGTTTTCAGCCATGAAAAACGGCGCTGTATCTACAGGAAACGGAAGGCGCGAATCATACCATCATAGACCCATCCCAAGAATGACCAATACCATGATTGCCCCGGGCAAGGCAACCCCGGCTGATATTGTAAAATCAGTAGAAAAAGGGCTTTTCGTGAAAAAGATGGGCGGCGGCCAGGTGAATACGGTTAACGGCGATTTTGTGTTTGAGGTTACGGAAGGTTACTTTATAGAAAATGGAAAGATTGGAGAACCTGTAAGAGGCGCAACCCTTACAGGCAATGGGCCCGAGATTTTGAAAAATATAGACATGATAGGCTCTGACCTTGGTTTTGGAATAGGCACATGCGGAAAAGATGCGCAGGGCGTGCCGGTTTCTGATGCCCAGCCGACCCTGCGCATACCGGAGATTGTTGTGGGTGGAGAGGTGAAGTAGCTTACTTGGCGGAAATGGTGGCCTGCTCCAGAACCACCTCGTAGCTGTATCCTCCGCCGAAATCCTTATTTGTGGCTATGACGCCTGTTACAGTGATTATATCCCCCACTTTTACGTTGTCGTTTGTAGTAACAGTAAGATCATCGGCGCCGGGCTTGCCGGAGCCATCCTGCAGATGAAGCCAGTTCCTTCCCATAATGCCGGCGTTAAATTTTACAGCCTTGCCGCGGACAACAACCTTCTTGCCGTTCAGCGCAGCTTTTTTGGCATATAGTTCTTCAACCGTATACCCGCCTTTTGCCTTTGTAATTGCGCCTTTTTCAGCAGCCTGCGAATGTTTATTCAAACCTGCTGCAATGAAAATGGCCAAAAACGCGACAGTGATTGTTAAATATAATCTCATTGACATCCTCCTGAGTTTTAGTGCCACAACGCTATCATGTATCAGCCGCCTAATCAAGCTGTTTAAATTTTTACCTTCCTTAAAAACTCTGCGCTCTCCTCGGGCAGGCTTGTGTTTATATATACTTGGCTCCCCCCTTTTTCAATCTAAATCAGATCATCCAAACTGCGGGAGCCATGAACAACCCGGTGAATTTCAACAGTTTTGCCATAAACAATGTAGAACGCAAGGTAGGATTCGACAACAAGGACGCGATAACCTGTGCTTTTGAGTTTGTCATCCCTTGGTATATGGCCAAGAAACGGATGAGTCATGAGAGCGCCGATACGCCGGTCAAGTTTTTCGACAAATTTTGCGGCATTGGCTGGACTGTCGTCAGCAATCCAGTCGAAGATTGAGATAAGGTCATCAACCGCCGCAGGAAGATAACGAATGATGTATTTATTTGCCATGCAAACGTTGCCTGAGTTTTTTCATCACCTGAGCATGGGTAAGACCCTTTTCCCCGGCAGCGGCTTGGGCTTGAGCTACGGCAAGCTTTCCGAATAGTTCGACCCGTGCATTGAGTCTTTCGTAATGCTCGATGCTCATAACAACAAGGTCGCCCTCGCCGTTTGTGGTAAGATAAACAGGCTCGTTTTGCTCATGGCATAATGAAGCAATCTCTCTTGTTTGATTGCGCAGGCTTGAAATGGGTTTTATAATAGGCACGTTTACTCCTTTTGATTAGATTTATAAAAGAACGTTATCACCTAATTTTGATAAAATCAAGAACATGTATAAGTCAAGCACATTTGCGACATTCCTCCATGCTCAACGAGATAATCTATAGGGTTTTTGAGCCCCAAAGATTTATGTAAATTCTTCCTGCACGGTTCTGTTGTATCGTTCAACATATGCGTTTATCTTGGGGCAGTTAGGATATGAGAAATAATGAGGGATTTTCTCTTTCTTCAGATGTTCGTCAAACTCTCCAAGATGCTCCGCTCCATTATCCGATTGCCAGTTCTTTATCTTTTTAGGGTATACGCTCTCAAATCTCCGGTAGAAATCTTTCATGTTCCTGCTCGTTAATCTTTTATAGTTAAGGGTTATGGCAAACTTTAATCTGGCGTCTATGGCGCAGTAAAAGTAATCCTTAACCCCATCGGTTATCCTTGTAATGGTGTCCGAAACAATATGCCCGAATTCCTGCGGCTTGGGCAGGTGTTTGACCCGAAGCCGCTTCTTCTTATTCACTCTATTCTGCGCCCACTTGGAGTTAGGGTCGTGATATACCCTGCCTATCTTTGGAAAGCAAAAGAGTTTATGCCTTCTTATGATATTCCCGACTGTTGACTCGGATACGGTTTTAATATCCTTGTCTTTTAAGTATTTATCCAGAAGGGGTTTTATCTTTTCCTTTCCCAGCTTTGGATGTTCTAACCTTATATTCTTAATGTAATCAACTATCTCTTGCGGCGTATCGGGAGTTCTCTTTTTATGGGGTCTGGTGGATTCGGGTATTAATGCAAGCAGCTTCCCTCCGCCTTCTTTGAGTTTCTTCCTCCATCTGCTTATAATCTTCCTGTCTGCGCCAAAGGCTTCTACCGTTGCCTTCTCCCCGTATTCTTCGTAGAACTTTATAATCTTCATCCTCTGCTTTGCTATCTCATTCTCATCAAATCCATTAAGGCTATGGAGCATACCCTGAAACCTCCTTATGCCACTTATCTTACTAAATACAGGGTATGCTCTTGAATAGTGATCCATTATTCTTTATTGTCGCATATGTATCTTAACTTATTCAGAACATATTTGCGGCATATTTATGTTGGAATGTGTTGTAATGGCAAGAAAGTAGACCTGACCCTCAACACTGCGCAATAGTGCCATGCCTGACATACAGAGACAATCTACAATAGTAGAAATTTTGTTGGTGCTTTAGACAAAAGGTGATCTTTAGTCTTTTTAGGCAAATCTACAATAGTAGAAATTTTGTTGGTGCTTTAGACAGAAAACGCATGGGAATAGCAGAGAGTTATCTACAATAGTAGAAATTTTGTTGGTGCTTTAGACGAAAAGTTGACAGCATTAAGAGGAATGTCAGATCTACAATAGTAGAAATTTTGTTGGTGCTTTAGACTCAACATGCCGCCGCCTCCGCCAAGTTTATCTACAATAGTAGAAATTTTGTTGGTGCTTTAGACAAGGGGGGTGAAAGAATGACACTTGGAATCTACAATAGTAGAAATTTTGTTGGTGCTTTAGACCCCGAAAGAACAGGAAATAGAATGGAATATCTACAATAGTAGAAATTTTGTTGGTGCTTTAGACGCCAGATGTGTTTAGATTCCGCTGCGCAATCTACAATAGTAGAAATTTTGTTGGTGCTTTAGACACTCAAGAAGCGATGCCCGGGCAGCAGGATCTACAATAGTAGAAATTTTGTTGGTGCTTTAGACTACAATGATTGAGCGTATATCCACAGGTTATCTACAATAGTAGAAATTTTGTTGGTGCTTTAGACAAATTTATGATACACCCAAAGGTAAAATATCTACAATAGTAGAAATTTTGTTGGTGCTTTAGACTGTGTGGATGTGTGTCTGGGGGTGGGTTATCTACAATAGTAGAAATTTTGTTGGTGCTTTAGACCGAGCAGGCTGGGG
>CAZVZI010000170.1:0-4535 GCA_964631455.1 uncultured Thermodesulfobacteriota bacterium
TTTGACATCCAGCCCTGAATCAATCAATGTCCCGATAACCATGTCCCCGCTTATTCCTGAAAAGCAGTCAAAGTATGCTATTTTCATCTATCCCCTGTTTATCAAACTCGCCGCATATCCTGCGCCGAAGCCGTTATCTATATTCACCACTGTAACGCCTGCTGCGCATGAATTCAGCATGGCAAGGAGGGTTGTAAGTCCGCCGAGGTTTGCGCCGTAACCGACACTGGTCGGGACCGCTATAACAGGCCTGGAAACCAGACCGCCCACTACAGACGGAAGCGCCCCTTCCATGCCGGCAACAACAATCAGGACATTGGCTGAGAATATTTTTTCCTTTTTGTGAAGCAATCTGTGAATGCCTGCAACACCCACATCGTATAATCTATCCACCTTATTGCCCATAACCTCCGCCGTTACAGCAGCCTCTTCTGCAACAGGCGTGTCTGATGTGCCTGCGCATATGACAAGGATAACGCCTTTGCCGGTTATTTTTATGGGATGAGATTTTACAAACAACGTTCTTGCAGTCTCGTTGTATGCTGCCTGCGGAACAGCCTTCTTTATAATCCTGGCCTTGGCTCCATCCACCCTCGTTGCAAGGATATTCTCTTTCCTCTCCTTCATATTCTTTATTATTGATAAAATCTGCGCAGGGGTCTTGCCCTGGCCGAGTATGACCTCCGGGAAACCCTGCCGGAGTGAACGATGGGTATCCAACGTGGCAAATTCTGTTTCCTCAAAAGGCAGGGTTCTTAATGCGTCTAAAGCCCTGGCATCGTCGACCTTCCCTTTTTTAATATTGCTGATAAGTTTTTTTAATGCGTCAATATTCATAGTTATTATGTAGGTATTTGTAGGGGAGGGGCTTGCCCCCTCCCGTCTTATGGGCAGGCGCAAGGCTGCCCCTACATGTTTATAAGCGCCGCCGGGTCAAGTAAAAATACCGGCCTGCCGTCCCCAAGGACTGTAACGCCTATAACGGCTTTCATCCTTGCCATAGGCTGTGAGAGCGGTTTTATATAGGCGTCTATCTCGCCTCCAAAATCATCCACTATAATGCCTGATATTTTGTCCTTTGCGTCAATTATCACAATAGAAACGGAATTTTTTTGGGGAGGAGACGGCATTGCCAGAACATTCCTTAGTTCAATAACAGGCGCCTCAATATCGTTATAAATAAAATAAGGCAAAGTTCTGTCGGTTTTTATGCCTGATATATCTACATCCAGCACCTTTAATACCTTTGATAATGGCAGCGCAAACAGCTCATCTCCCAGGGATACCAGCAGAACCTTTACTATGGATATTGTTACAGGCAGCTCAAGTATAATCTTTGTGCCTTTTTTAACAACAGATGATATTTCCACCCTTCCGCCGATTGCCTCAACATTTGCCTTTACAACATCCATCCCCACCCCTCTGCCTGATGAGGCAGTAATTTCCTTTGCCAGACTTAAACCGGCCGTGCAAACAAGAATAAGAATGTCTTTCTCCGACATGGCATTTAATCTGCTTTCCGGAATCCCTGACAGCATGGCTTTTTCTTTTACTTTGTTTATGTCTATCCCTCGCCCATCATCATTTATTTCTATTATTATATTATCCCTCTGCCTTGCAACGGCAACGGTTATATGCCCTTTTGCCGGTTTGCCGAGCCGCGCCCTCTCTTCAGGGGTTTCTATGCCGTGGTCTACGGCATTCCTTATAATATGCACAAGCGGGTCGGTCATGTGTTCCAACACAGCCCTGTCCAATTTTACATCGCTGCCCTGAATGACCAATTCGACATCCTTGCCACCCTGCTTGCACATATCCCTTACTATCCTGGGCAGATTCTGAGTCAGATCTTCAAATGGTATCATCCGCGCTGTTATCACTGAATAGTAGAGGTCTTCTATAATTCTGCCAAGCTGATGAGCTGCCTCCTGAAATTCTACGGGAAAAGAATTTGTGACAATCCCCTTCAGCCTGGATCTCACTGTAAAGAGCTCTCCGACAGACCCCATGAAATTATCAAATATCTTGCTGTCCACTTTCATCGTGGTGGGAAGGCCGAGTTTTGGCATGGCAGGCTGAACAGAAGCCGAAGGCGCTGCAACATTTTCCTCTTTTTGCAAAGAAGGAGCCGGGGGCTTTTCTTCAGCGGTGAGTATGGCCTTAATCCTTGATAATAACCGGCTGGTATCTACATCAAGAGGTTTATCTTCTGTGATGAGTCTTATAAATATTTGCAGGATATCCGAGCCGTTTAAAAGGGTATCCATAATTTCCTGTGTAACGGTTATTCGTTTTTTCCTGAGGGCATCGAGGAGGTCTTCCAGTTGATGGCTGAAGGACGCCATGTTCTCATAACCCATTGAAGCAGCCATGCCTTTTATGGAGTGAAAATGCCTGAAGAGATTATCTATGCCGGCAGAATCATTAGGCGTATTTTCCAGATGAAGCAATCCCTCGCCGACTCCTTTAAGGTGTTCTTCTGTCTCCTGGAGAAAGAGCGCTTTGTATTGTGATGTATCCATTTTTACCTGCAACTTAACAGCTTCTGCGTCTCTTCCAATATCTTCTGCCAGTCGACAAGTCGTATTCTCTTACCGGAAGGGTCTATCACACCCTGAATATAATCTTCATTCAACGGTTTAAACTCAAGGCCGGCAAGATCTTCCTTCCAGAGAAATGAGAGTTTTGGGGCGCCGCTGCCGCCTTCGGCCGGCACCAATATTCCAAGGCTTGAGGCATCCTTTTTAAGTATAGCAACCTTGTGCGGTCCTTTGTTCTGAATTGAGGGCATTTCAAACAAATTCCCGATATCAATTACAACAATTATATCTCCGCGTCTTGTTATTACCCCTTTTACAAATTCCGGCGCTTTGCAGGATGAAATGGATTGAAACATCGGCAGCATAAAAAACCGCTCTGTCTCCATCACCGCAGCTACTGCATCCGCCTCAACGGCAAATGTTTCATCGCCTATGTGTATGAGAAGCTTATCGCCGTCTGTCATACAGCCTTTTCTCTTATAATCATTCCTTCCGGCTCAGGTTCATCCACGGTAAAAGAAGATATATCGCCTTGCTCCAATTTGAATCGCGCAACCACCAGCTTCAAGTCATCCGAAAGTTCCGATAATTTTTTTGCAGAGTTCAATGCCTCCTCTATGGCTCCCCTGTGATTGTCAACAACGGCATCCACATCCTCGGTAGTGGACACGCTTTCCTTGGCTATATGGGCAATCTGCTCCATGAGTTTGGCGGTTGTTTCCGAACTCTCTTTTTGTTGCTGCGTAAGGTCGAGGATTGAACCTGCCTTATCTGCAACCTCTGATGTAAAAGCGGCAATCTCATCCAACGAACCCTTAATCTTGTTAATATCCTCTCTGCCTTCCTGCGTAAAGGCCGCGCTCTCTGCCGCAGAATTTACCACGCGCTCCACTTCCGCCTTTACATCTTTGATGATGAACGTAACATCTTCCACGGAACGTTTTGTATTGTCGGCGAGCCTTCGCACCTCCTCTGCGACAATTGCAAAGCCCCTGCCGTGATCGCCCGCCTTCGACGCCTCTATGGTTGCATTAAGCGCAAGCAGATCGGTCTGCCTTGATATGTGGGTGATTACATCCAATATCTTAGGAATATTGTTTATCTTTTCTTCAAGGCTGATAATCATATCTTTTGCAGCATCTACGCCTTGTAATATTGACTCCATCTTTCTTAACGCCGAGGTGGATGTTGCAACACCTTTCTGAACTCTGGACTTGGTTTGAGACGCCACTGCCGCCATCTCAGTCGCCTTGCCGGACACATCATCGGACAGATTCGCCATACCCTGCACTGCCTTTGAGGCATTGTCAACATGGCTGGCCTGTTCCAATGCTCCTTCAAAAATTTTGGATGTGCCCGTGCTGATATCCTCAGTGGTTTTATGACCTTTTTTTACCAGCTCGTTCAATGCACCGGCTGCCTCCAGCAAATCGGCTGCCGAATCCTTTATATGATTTACAAGACCCTTAAGGTTCTTAAGCATCATGTTCAAGGCGCTTGCAAGTTCTGTGGATTCATCCTCGAGTATTTTGCCGTTCACATCAATGCCATTCGGCCTTGTAAGATCGCCGCTGCTAATATCATTTGCTATGGAAGTCAACTGGCGAAAATCCTTTGTGAATTTTTTGCTGAAGATAGCGCCCAATATCAATCCGATGGTAATTGCTATTAAAAGGCTTAGCGGCTCTTTAAGCCACTCTACATCATCCATTGTCTCCACAATCCGCGGCGCAAATGCAGCCGTCACAACAACAACAAGAAATCCAATTATAAATTTATAGCCTATCTGGATTTTTATCTTCAAGGCGCCTCCTTTTTTAATGCTTTAATATGTGGGCTTTTTTGTAGCGTTCTCAATAGGAGACCCATCCCCACCTCAATCCTCCCCTTGAAGGGGAGAAAGTTATTTTCCTCTCCCTCAGGGAGAGGATTAAGGTGAGGGTGGGGTTTGGGGATTTAATTAAGGTCTCCTGTTTTCTACGCTACCAGCTTTTT
>CAZVZI010000171.1:0-2546 GCA_964631455.1 uncultured Thermodesulfobacteriota bacterium
CCGCCTGTAACAAAGAAGTATTTATTCAGGTCAAATGTCAGACCTGCCTTAAGGTGCGGATTTCTCTTTTTGTCAAAATCAAAGGCCTCAAATGTAAACCTGAGGCGGTCCTTAAACATATAGTAATCCATGCCCACGCCGCCTGTTGATTCTATTATGCCTCCACGAAGTGTCAAATCCTTAAACCGTTTTGCAACCTGCAAACTGAACTTAAGGCTGTCCGAGGTCTTAACCTCTTTTGTTGTTGTGGTTGTTGTGCCCACTGTGGTTTCGGTGGTCTCAGTTCTCTTTTTGCCCCTCGGGTCATCCACTATTTCCACGAGATAATATTTATCCGTCTTAGGCTGAAGTTTAACAGAGATATAGCTTTTTGTATCGCTCGCATCAAAAAGATACTCGCCCCTGTAGCCGACAAATGTCTTAAAGGACTCAACCTTGCCGAGATAGCTGTTTATACCGGTCAGGGTCTTGTTGAAATTATCATGGACTGCTGTGTCGTTTACGAGCTTGCCGAGGGTGCCTTCGCCTTTATCTATCTTTTTTACTATGCTGTTTATACTGTTTACAGAGTCGTCTATTTTCGGCTCAACGTTTTTGGCAAGCCTGTTTATCGTGTCCAGAGTTTCCCCAAGCTTATCCGTTGCTGTTTTAATATTGCCTATCCCATCCTTGAGCGGGCCTCTGTTCTCCGCAATGACCTGATTAAGATTATCTGCCACAGCCTTTAAGCCGTCGGTTATTTCAGGGCCTCTCTCATTTAAAATTTTTGAAAATTCCTCAAAGTTAGTCATCATCCTTCCGAATTTTTCATCATTGGCCTTTACAATATTATCAAGCCTTTTTGTAATATCCTCTATATTGGTTACGATGTTTTTCAGAGTTGTCTGGCCTTCGCTGCCTCCCAGCACATTGCCAAGCGCTTCGCTCACCTTTTTAATGTCAAGAGCCGCATCGCTTAAGATAGTTATAAGTTTATCCATGTCCGTATATGTGGTTATTCTGGTAAGCTCTCCGCCCGATTCCATTGATGCTGTGCTGGGAGAGCCGGGGATAAGCTCAACATATCTTTCACCCAGAAGCCCTTTTGTCTTCAATACGGCGGTGAAATCTTTTCCTATCTTTACATCTGGATGTATCCTTAATACCACCTTGGCCTTGTTGTTTTGCAGCAAAATATCTTTGACCCTTCCTATCTCCACGCCTGCCACCCTTACAGAGGCGTCATTGTCAAGGCCTGAGGCAGAGTCAAACCTTATGAATATATCATAGCCCTCCTCTCTTCCAAATTGTATGCCGCCAACCCTAAGCGACATGTAGACAAGGAGTATTATGCCTATAAGAACAAATATGCCTACCTTTGCCTCTGGAGAAAGTTTTAACATGTCAGATTACCTTTATCGGGCCTTCTGCCCTGCCTTCCAGAAACTGCCTTAAAATCGGATTTGGGCAGCTTTTCATATAATCCACATCGCCCTGCTCCACAATCTTTCCTTCGTGCAGCATGGCAACCTTGTCCGCTATCTTATATGTGAGCGGTATATCATGCGTTATTACAATATAGGTTGTCTTTAAGTTTCTCTGGGTGTCAAGGATAAGGGTTGCGACATTATCGGACATGACCGGATCAAGACCTGTTGTGGGTTCGTCAAAAAGCACAATCTCCGGATCCATTGCAATAGCCCTTGCAAGACCGACCCTTTTTTTCATGCCGCCGCTTAAATCCGCAGGCATCATATTCTCAACATTCTTGAGCCCCACCAACCTGAGTTTTTCCTTTACCACATTTTTTAAATCAATTTCCGGCATCTCGGTATGCTCTCTCAATGGAAAGGCCACATTTTCTCCTACAGTCAGAGAATCAAATAGCGCCGCGCCCTGAAACAACATGCCAAACCTTCTTCTCACCTCGTTCAAATCGCGTTCGGTCATCTTGGTAATATCCTGACCGTCAAGGAGAATTTCCCCTGAATCGGGTCTTAGCAAACCTATGATATGCTTTATCAGAACACTTTTTCCTTCGCCGCTCCTGCCGATTATAACCGTTATCTTACCCTTTTCTACCTCCAGATTTGCGCCGTCAAGAACCTTTTTGCCGTTAAATGATTTTTTCAGGTCAATTATCTTTATCATTTCAAAACATCACCGATGTCAGGAAATAGTCGGATACCAGTATCATGACACTTCCCAGCACCACGGATTTTGTGGCCGATTCGCCGACTCCTGCCGCGCCGCCGCTTGTATTAAACCCATGATAGCATGCAACAAGGGAAAGTATAAGGCCGAAGACAGAAGCCTTTATAAGGCCGTCAAAGATATCCTGCGGTTTTACAAAATCCACAGTCCTGCCGATGTAAACGCCGGAATTGATGCCAAGCATCTTAACGCCCACAAAATAACCCCCAAGCACCCCGACAAAATCGGTGACAACGGCAAGCACCGGCATCATAAGCACCCCTGCCAGAACTCTTGGAGAAACCAGATATTTTATGGGGTTTACAGCCATTGTGTAAAGGGCGTCTATCTGCTCCGTCACCCTCATTGTGCCA
>CAZVZI010000171.1:2556-4488 GCA_964631455.1 uncultured Thermodesulfobacteriota bacterium
CTGCCCTGCCTGTAACCATAAGGCCGGTTAAAACAGGCCCAAGTTCCCTTGCCATGCTCAGCGCGACTGTCGGGCCCACAAGGCTCTCTGCTCCGAATCTCTTTAATGCGTTATAGCTCTGAAGGGCCAGAACAGCGCCGGTAAATGCGCCTGTAAGTATAACCACAAACAAACTCTTTACGCCGACAAACTCCATCTGTTTAAAGATATTCCTCAATTTTAACGGCGGAACAAACATCCAGAGTATGGCCTGGAACAGCATAAGGGCCATGCCGCCTGCAGAGGTTACTATCATTCCTGCCCATTTGCCTAATCTTTCAAAAAACTCTCTCATACATAAACCCTTGGAACCCTGCTTGTTATGCCGCAGAGTATTTCATAAGAGATGGTGTCTGCCTTTTCTGCAAGTTCATATGCAGTAATTTCATCCTCACCCTGTTTCCCCATGAGAACCACTTCATCGCCCGCGCTTACATCTTTTATGTGCGTAACATCCAGCATTGTAATGTCCATGCACACAACTCCGGCCACCCTTGCCCTCCGGCCTCTTATCAGAACCTCGCCTTTATTAGAAAGAGAGCGCGGATAACCGTCGCCATAACCTATGGGTATTGCCGCTATAATGCTGTCCCTCTTAGTTATAAATTTTCTTCCGTAACTTACCGGAAAATCCTTCGGCGCCTTTTTAACATGAACTATCTGCGTAACCAATCGCATAGCCGGTTTAAGGTCTATTTTTTCAACCATGTGTCTCGCAGGATATGCGCCGTATAGCATAATGCCCGGTCTTACCAGATTGAAGTGTGAATCCACATGTCCTATAATGGCGGCGCTGTTTGCAAGATGCATTAACCTCGGATCAAACCCAAGCTCGTTGACAACCTTTATTATCTTCAAAAAAACATTTAACTGTTCTTCGGAAAATTCTTTATCCTCCTCATCTGCCTCTGCAAAATGGGAAAGAATGCCTTCTACTTCAAGGTTTGCAAGGCCTTTCAGGGTTTTAAAAAACGGAATTACCTGGTAAGGGAGCAGTCCCAGCCTGCCCATGCCCGTATCAACTTTTATATGAATATTTACCCTTTTTCCTGTCTTTGCTGAAAGGTTATCAAGTATCCTGGCTGTTTCTATATCAAATATTACAGGCGTCAAACCATATTCTACGGCATCTCTTATCTGATTTGGGTAAACGCCGCCCAGAACAATAATCGGCGACTTAATGCCTGCCTCTCTTAACTCAACCCCTTCTTCACACATGGCAACGCCGAAGAAACTGCAGCCCGCCTGTTCCAGAGCCTTTGCTGTCTCTACAGCGCCATGGCCATAGGCATTGGCCTTGACCACTGCAAGTATTTCTACATCCTCTGCGACATTCCTTTTTAATTCAAGATAATTTGATTGAATTGCAGCCCTGTCTATAATGGCTAACGTCGGCCTTCTCTCCAATATATTAAGTCCTTCCTTGTAAAGTTCATATTTTGCCAACTGTTGACGGCCTGTTGCCATTTTATAAGTTTGTCATGCCCGAATGCTTTTATCGGGCATCCAGTGTCTTTGTTTATTGTTTAAGACGCTGGATTCCCGCTCAAAACCTGCGGGAATGACAGTTGTATGTTTGGGTAACAGACCGCTGATATTTAATACCCCATTTGATTGGTGGTGTAAAGAAAAAATTGATATGGGTTTGGCAGGAGTTGTTTAGTTTTGAGCCAGTGCCTTAAGTTTTTTTAGCCGCCTAAGTTTTGTTAGTGCCTCTTTTTCTATCTGTCTGACCCTCTCCCTTGATATTCCAAATCTGCTTCCTATCTCTCGCAAGGTTAAGGGGGGCTCGCTCATCAGCCTGTTTTCTATGACATAGCGCTCTTTTTCATTCAAAGACTGAAGGGCATTTTTAACCTCAGTATTAGCAATCCTTTGTTCCTGAGCCATGAC
>CAZVZI010000172.1:0-4481 GCA_964631455.1 uncultured Thermodesulfobacteriota bacterium
AGCAGCCTTGAATCCCTTGGCAGCCGCCACCTTCAATGTTTCAGAATCCTGCATCAGCAGGAAACATGCCATATCATAATCAACAATCTCCTTGCTGGAGGCTGCGGCGATATCAAGGATTTCATCAATGTTTAACGTTGAGCTTAATCGTTTACTCAACCGGTAAAATGCGGCAGATTCGGCTGCCTCTGTCTTCATCCGGCTTAAGCGCGAGGCATTTTTTAAAAATTCCGAGATGTTGTGCGCGGCAAAGAACAGGAGCCGTTCAGCCTCCTGGCCGAATGCCTCGTTTTCCTTGCTGTCCACGCAAAGGACAGCCTTGAGCTTATCTCCTTGCTCAAATACAGGCACACCCAGAAAAGAATTGATTCCTCTGTCGCTTGTGTAATAACTCAAACCTTTCCTGTCCCTGATGCGTCCAATCCGTAGAGGGACCCTGTGCTCCGCTATCCATGCTACAAGGCTTTCGGTGCTTTCATTTGGGAGTTCATACCGTACATCTATTTCAGGCGAGGCG
Source organism: uncultured Thermodesulfobacteriota bacterium (assembly GCA_964631455.1). Classification (GTDB taxonomy): domain Bacteria; phylum Desulfobacterota; class GWC2-55-46; order UBA9637; family UBA9637; genus JACRNJ01. The sequence goes on from CAZVZI010000172.1 coordinate 518, forward strand.
GTGGCAATCAACATATGTCTTTTTTCACTGACGTCAACGAGTATGCAGTTGTGACAGCCAAGGCTTTTTTTCAGCAGCGCCAATGTGCCTGATATTGAGCCTGCTGTATTAAAGGCATTAAAGGCGGAGTCAAAAGAAATTCTATCTTTTTCCTCTCTGGATACGGCAGTAAAGGCTGCATCCCCGCCGTTGTTTTGCATCTCTCTGGCGCTTGTCTCAATAGCCGATAAGCGGCCTTCCAATCTGCTTCTTATGCCTCTCTCTTTTGTAATGAGATAATAAAGATATGCGGCGAAAAACGACAGGGAAAGCACGGCTGCAATTGAAAGAGCAGGCAAGGTATCAACAAAAAATGTCCTCAAAATAATTGCGGATATGACAAATAAAATAAGGAAGGGTGTGTTTAGCATGATTTTACCACCTGAGGCCACGATATATCCGGCAAGAGCGGTCTCTGATCAAATGGCGCCCACTCCGCCCGAGCCTTAAGTTTTTTGATACGGTCGGCCATGAGCGGGTGCGTGGAAATATATTTAAACAACCCCGGTTCGTCGCCGTATTTTTTACCCAGTGTGTTAAAAAAATCTATCATGCCGTTTGGATTTACGCCGGCCTTAATCATAATATCCATCCCTATCTTATCTGCTTCCTCTTCCTGCATTCTGCTGTAACGAAGGCCTCCCATACTGCTGACCATATCGCCTATAATACCGGAATCGCCAAGCATAATGGTTAATATTGCCGTAATGGAAAGATTTTGAAAGATGGCCTTTGTGGCATGTTTGTTAAGCACATGCTGCATCTCATGGGCAAGCACACCGGCCAGCTCTTCTGCGTTTTTGGTTTGTTCAAGCAACCCTGTAAATATTATCAAATGTCCTCCGGGGGCTGCCAGGGCATTTACTGTTTCATCTTTTACAATATAGACATGAAATTTATAGGGGTGCTTGGGGGCGGCAGAATTCAGTATTTGCATTATACTGTCAACGGCTTGCTGTGGAAGAGTTTCGCCGCATACCAATTCACCTGTCGTGAACTGTTTTACTACAGTTTCGCCAAGCTTTGCCTCCCATGCCGGAGGCACATATTCAGCCAATGTTCTTGCGCCTGCCGGAATAGCCCAGAGATATGCGGCAGTTAGTCCTGCCAAAGTTGCAATAGCGCCAAGGACAACCCACTTAAATCGTTTTTTGCCGGAAGCCGAATTATGAAACTTGCCGGAAGAGGTAGGCGCCATTAAGCGCATAGCCTGCAAAAATGCCGTATCTGAAATAACCAGCGCCTCATCGCCCTTTTCCAGTCTAACAGGCTCTCCGGCATAAAATCCCTGCGTCTGGGTTGTTTCGGCATATGGCCAAAGAAAAGCAACGCCGTTTGTTTTGGCGATATGTAATCCGGCAGGTGTGAGGGTAATGGCTACAGGCTGGCGAGCAGCAGTTATTCCATCCAGATAATATCCTTGCCAAAGGATTTGCATATCTCTCTAAACCAGACCGCTGTCTATGTTCATAAAATCTGCCAGACCCTCGGCAGTGGCCTTTGCGCTTTGGGCATCCTGCTTAATCTTATCAAGCTCAATATTGCCCTCAAGGCCAAGATATGTGAAATTAAATTGCAAGGTTCTGACAATTACCCATGAAAGCGCAATGCCGAGGGTGAAGATAATCAGGAGGAAATTGGTAAGCGTAAGAGCAAATAAATTGCCGCCAGCAACAGTTGATTTAAAACGAATGCCGGAAAAGGAAGTACGCTCCCAATCGTATCGCTGCACATAAGCCTTATACCAAAACCAGTAAATGCCGAGTGTAATGACGCTCAAAAACACGGCGAGTATGAATTTGCCGAATAAATCTTTGCCGTTACCGTCATATTGAAAAGGGGTGTTGCCGAAATAACTGTTGTTGGCCCAGAAGCTGCGCATCTTTGCATGAAATACTGGATAGTAAATACCGAGGGTAATGATAGTCAACAGCAAACCGCCTGCATATAAGCCGAGGGCTGTTTTGAATGATCCGCGGAATGAAAACCTTATGCCGTGCCATGATGTGCGGCTCAAGCGGTACCGCCATGCGCCCATCATGGCTAACGGAACCATTATAAATATAATAAACGGAGCGAGTATGAAGTTGAAAAAAGGGTGGACAAAAATGGTCAGGCCAAATATTAACCCATATACGGCGGCAATAAGCCCCATTGCCTTGAGCCAGCCTACGAATAGTTCCTTGCCGGTTCCGTGGTATGCAAACCTGTCTGCCATTAACTCTGTTTGGCTGTAAAGGTATTTCCGCACCTTGACCTTGCCCCAGAAACGATAGATGCCGAATGTGATAATGGTAAGCAGGATATTAACTATCTGAATGCCAAAAAGAGCGCCTCCGCTGCCGTGGAATGAAAACCGGTGAGCCGTCGGTGTTAGTTTGGCCGTCGCAGCCGGTTGGGTATAGGCTTGTTTGTTATTTGAAGCAGGAGGTTTTAAGACTACTGTTGCTGCAGAAAAACTGTCGACAGGCGGGTTTTGCGATTGCGGCTTTTTTATAGGGAAGCGGTGTCCGCATTTGGGGCATTTTGCAATCCCTCCTTTTGGCGAAATTTTGCTGTCATCTACGGTATCCGAAAATAAGCAATTTGGGCATTGGATATTCATTTAAGCGCCCCCTCCATTTCAAAATATTTCCTCGCTTCTATACTAATCAACAAACGAGCAGCAATAATCCGACAGGCTTTTAACCCTCATCTTAAACTTTGAATCGGCAGGGACATGGAACGACTCGCCGCTTTTTACCTTTTTCCACGCCGATTGTCCGGGAAGCAGGACATCCAAATCACCTGTCATTATCTCCATAATCTCAGCCTTGCCGGTATTGAACTCATATTCGCCGGGCTGCATGACCCCAAGGGTCTTTTTCGCGCCGTTGCCAAAGATAACGGTGCGGCTTGTAACCTTTCCGTCAAAATAGATATTGGCCTTTTTTACTACGGTTACATCTTTAAATTCGGACATTGTGAAAATCTCCTATATTTCTTTTTGATTCAATTACAATAACAAGCTCCTGTAGAGTGGGCTGCGCCCACCATAAAACATTTGGTAAACCCAAAAAGGTGGGCGTAGCCCACCTTACTTACTGGCCTCAATTGTTCCGATGACCACATAAATCGTGGCTGCGATACCGAGTACCATGACAAGAACGGACAGGAGCGTTTGTGTTGACGGGCTGCGTTCCCGCCAAATGAGCCAAATCCCAGTGATGATGCCAGCGAGAACCAACGGCAGGCCGATCAGCCCCAATGGAACACCAACAGTGAAAAGGTTGACAAAAAAGCGATCTGCTAATGTTTCCAATAGCTATAGGCGAATCCCTTGTCGATCTTTTCTTTCATTCTTGCTCCAACATTTACTTTTATACTTGCAATAGCACCTGATGATACAAATGTGCAAGGTTAAGCCTTTTCCTGTATAATCAAGGTATTTGTTCTGTATTACGCTATCGCAAAATCTGCCACCGGAACCGTGCGTTTTACGGCAAAACTCTTTTTGTGGAGTTTGATACGCTCTATTTCGTGAAGCGTCTCTGCCTCCAAATAGCTTTCTCCGCAATGAGGGCAGGTTACGATGGGAATGTTTTCTATGACCAGAATATCTTTTCCCTTGCCATATGTCCTCGCAACTCTATGAATGCGGACACCTGTTTTTCCACAAATATCACATTTCATATAATCAGCCTCCTCTTTTATAGCGTATATACCGTAATAATAACCAATTTGCCTGTTGGACTCAATTTAGCAACAATCTCAACTTTACTACCGGCAATTGTTTGGCTGGTTATCCGGTATTTCCATTCAGCGGTTACCCTATCTTTCTGACGCTCCACAATTTTTCCGGTAAGTATAGCATGTTCAACATCATAAATTGACAAACAATCGTCGTTCATTTCTTCTTCCCCATGAATAGACATCACATATTTCC
>CAZVZI010000173.1:0-4444 GCA_964631455.1 uncultured Thermodesulfobacteriota bacterium
CGACGAAGCAATCTTGGCACATAGGGATTGCTTCGCTTTGCTCGCAATGACACGCTATTTCTTGCCGTCGCATTAGCTGCCGGTCAGCGCCTCCACTCTTTCCAAAACAGGCTCCCATCCGGGATATAGCTCCAGTGCCTTCCTGTAATATTTCAAGGCCTCTTCAGGCATGCCCTTTTTTTCATAAGAGAATCCCATAAGGGAAAATGCCATTGCATTTTTAGACTCTATCTGAATGACCCTTTCTGCAACTGCAATAGCCCTGTCCACATTGCCTTGCTTTGCCAATAAAGAAGCCAGCGCAATCAAGGGGTCAGGATTTAATGGCTCTAAGTTTGCTGCGGTCTCCAGTTCATCTATCGCATCATCGATAAGGCCGATTTGACTGTATGCGTTTCCAAGATGCAGATGCAGAAGCCAGTATTTAGGCCTGAGGCGGATCGCCTCCTTGTAGTAATTAGCGGCAGAGATAAAATCTCCCTTTTTTTCGTATATCAGGCCTAGATTATTATATCCCAGCGAATCATCTGGAAAACGTTTGGTAAATTCCTTGTAGAGGGCCTCCGCCTTGTTGAGGTCGCCGGCCTCAAAATAGGCAAATGCCCTATTGCTTAACACCCTGACCTTATCAGGTGATTTTTTAGCCGCATCCTCCCAGAGGATTAGCTCGTTTTTCCACACGGTGTTTGACTTCAGGGTAAAAACAATCAGCGGGATGCTGATAAGATAGGGGATGGATGCCAGCCTTGACGGGAGCGTCTCTTTTAATTTCATGAGCATGAATCCTGAAAAGAGCGCAAATCCGATAGACGGCAGATACAGGTGTCTTTCCACAGCCACATCTCCCAGCGGAAATATGCTGGATGTTGGAATCAGGGTGATAAAATACCAGAAAATGGCAAAAGAGATAAGCGGCGCCTTTTTCAATAGTCGGATTGCTATATAGATAAGACCGGCAATTATAGCAAGCGCAATGATTGTTGAGCCGTCTATAATAGACATTTCCCAAGGTATGTCCGGGTCTGCATGAGGAGCGTCTATGGGGAGAAAAAGCCATTTGAGATAATGGAATACTATTACATTCAGTTCTGTCAGGAAGTATCGATATGGAGGCAGAATTTCGCTGGGGCCAAACCGGCTGTCCACAGGGATAATATCCTGTCCCATTAGATGCTTGGTTAAAATATACAGAGGCAGAGTAAGCAAGCAGAGAAGAGGTAAAGCAAGATGCCTTGCATTAAAGTTTTTCCCCCTGTTTGTTGCGATATAAAAATATAAAAATACTATTATAAATGGGAGCGTAAGGATTGTTTCCTTAACCCCCCATCCCAGAATAGAACTTAAAAATGCCCCTAGGTAGAGCAGTGCCCTTTTCAAACCGTCTTTTTCAATGGCAGTCATAAAAAATATGAGGGTAAGGACATAAAACAGCGCTGCAAGCACTGCAGACCTGCTGGCTATATATGTGACAGAGCCGGTTTGATTGGGATGAAGTGCAAATATCAAACTTGATAACAGCGCAAAGGATAGTGATTCCTTGCCGGGGACAGCCATCCTGTCAAATAACAATCCAGCCAGAAAGAAAACGGCTATGCTCACCAGAATATGCAGCAAGAGGTTGGCAAGGTGATAGCCAAAGACATCCGTCCCTCCTAATGAATAATTTATTGCATAGGTGATTCTGAGGATGGGCCTGTTGAATATATCCCCAAGGATTGCCGGGATATTTCCCATATCCCTGATTACCCTGTCTTCAAAGATTGCATACCTGTCGTCAAAATGAAATGAATTGGAAAATGTGTTTGAGTAAGCTATGAAGGTCAGCAGTATGATGGCGGCAAAGGACGCTATGTGTTTACTTTTTCTTTCCATTTTTAATTTTCAGAAAACCACCTTTTATTTTTCTTATGCCAACCTGGCAGCACAACATGGCCTGCCTTTGGAACTTCGTAGATTTCTTTTTTGATATCCTGTGGAATCCTATTAAGGGTGGACTTGATGCCCTCTGGCGGGCAGATGGAATCGGCAAGGCCGACTCCGACGATGATGGGTTTATTTATATATGGCGCATAATTATACGCGTCCACATATTTGAGTGTATTCCAGACTTTTTCCTTGTCTTCAGGATGCTCCTTTAGATATTTTTTAACCTCCATATAAGGCCCGCCGTCCGCTGTTTTTAAACTCTCCTATATATTATTGAGAAACGGCACACCCGCTGCAACAGCCCTTACCCGCGCATCTATTGCAGATACAATCATGGCGCTTCCGCCGCCCATGCTGCTGCCGCTTACATAAATTCTATTTCTATCCGCCTCCGGAAGGGTATCAAGAAAATCAATCCCCCTTATTGCGTCAAGTATAACGCCGACAAGGCTGTAATTTTTGCTGTCAGTAATATTATCAACCATAAGACCGGGGAATCCGGGGTTATAATTCTGCCGGCTTTTGCCGTGCCCGCGCACATCTATTGCAAAGGCGATAAAACCCATCCTTGCGTATCTTTCCGCCCATGACGGCCTTCCGTAATCGGAATAGCCGTGGAGGAGTAAAACCGCAGGTAATTTCTGATTTGCTTTAACGTTGGCAGGCTCCACTATATAACCGTGAAGTTTTACATTGCCGTAGCCCATGAACCAGACATCCCTGCCGATAATGTCACCCTTGCTTACAGGTTTGTCCGGTTCAAACCCTGCCTTAACAGATTTAAGCTCAGAAAGCCTCATGTTCCAGAATTCCTTAAAATCAGAAGGCAGATTAGAATCGTCAGCGCATGAATTTGGGGCAAGACTTAAATTGTAAATTAAAGCCGGCAAAAAAAACAGGATGAAGAGTCGTGAGGTTCTTCTTTTATGCATGGGGGAGTTGTTTAATTTCATAACGCAAAAATATACCAAATAGCCTAAAGGGTCAAGCTGTTTTTCTGCGGCCAACTTGCATATTTAAGCGAATAATGTCAAAATCCAATAAATTTGGCAAGGGGAACATCCTGTGAAGAGATTTTTTGCAGAACACATTGGCGATAAGGAAAAAAATGCTCTGATAACCGGCGGGGAACTCCATCACTTAAGGGATGTGCTTCGCCTTAAGAGAGGTGATAGGGTTATTGTATTTGACGGGAAAGGTCTGGAGTTCATAGGAAATATAGAAACTATCAGCAAAAATGAGGCGTGGATTGTTATAGAAAAGCAGCTTGATGTTTTTAAAAAAAGCCGGTTTGAGATAATCCTTGCTCAGGGCATTGCAAAGGGTGAAAAGATGGATATTATTGTCCGGAAGGCAACCGAACTGGGCGTTTCACGGATTATACCGTTTGCTGCTTTGCGGGTTGTGCCAAAGCTGAGCGGCGAACAAATTGCAAAAAAGACAAAGAGGTGGCAGCGCATAGCCCTTGAAGCGGCAAAGCAATGCAGGAGAGATGTTGTTCCGCAGATAGAAGAACCCATAACATTTGCAGAGGTTTTAAAAAGATACTCTCACGGTGCAGAAAAGTATATTAAGATTATTCCGTGGGAAGAAGAGGAAAAGAATAAGCTCAAAGATATTTTGAATGTGGAGGATTCTTCAGGATGTGTTGTTTTAATCGGCCCTGAAGGCGGATTTTCTGAGGATGAAGTTGTTGAAGCAAAAAAGACAGGCTTTTTGCCGGTTATGCTTGGCCCAAGGATATTAAGGACAGAGACTGCGGCAATAAGCATTGCGGCCATTATTCAGTATGAGCTTGGGGATATGGGGAAATAAAATAACCTTGCGCCGCTCATAATTCTTCTATAAAATATTGCAAATATGAATATATTTTCTATAAACGAAAAGGGATTTATTGAAATGCTTGACGCCATCCTTAAAAGGGGTGAATCCGATACTGCCATTATAGAAGAGGCTGTAAAGGCAATTCTGAAGGATGTCCGGTGCAGTGGCGACAAAAGCCTTTTCAAATATACGGAACGTTTCGACGGTATCAGGATTAAGAGCAAAGAATTGATGGTAGAGAAAAGGGAGATAAAAAAGGCCCTGCAAAAAATTCCCAAAGATGATTTAAAAATATTGAAGCTTGCCGCAAAGAGAATAGAGGCATTTCACAAAAGACAACTGCCCCAATCATGGGCCTTTGCTGAAAAAGACGGAACAGTGCTTGGCCAGATGGTTACGGCTATTGAAAGGATAGGCGTTTATGTTTACCCGTCCACTGTTTTGATGAATGTAATTCCCGCAAAGATTGCAGGCGTCAAAGATGTGATGATTGCAACACCGCCTTCTAAAAACGGGATAAATCCGCATGTCCTTGCGGCGGCATATATTGCCGGCGCAGATAATGTTTGCAGGGTTGGCGGGGCGCAGGCCATTGCTGCATTAGCGTATGGCACAGAGACCATTCCAAAGGTGGATAAGATCGTAGGCCCCGGCAATATCTATGTTGCGACTGCAAAGAGGCTTGTATTCGGGG